>CANCPA010000001.1 GCA_947379895.1 Chitinophagaceae bacterium
AAAAGACGAAGAGGCTCTGAAACGTATTATCAATTATCCTACCCGCGGTATTGGCAAGACAAGTATTGAGAAGTTGGTCATCTTTGCTAATGAGCAAAACGTGAGCATGTATGAGGCAGTAAGTAGAGCGGCAGAGCTAGGATTTAAAGGTGGAACGCTCGAAGTAATGCAGAATTTCGTTACCATGATTAAGTATTTTCAAACACTTCTTAATGAGAAGAATGCTTATGAAGTAGCTCAATTGGTGGGGAAACATACTAACTTAGTAAAAGAACTCTTTGCTGATAAAACCCCAGAAGGCTTAGCTCGTTATGAAAACGTTCAGGAACTTTTGAACTCAATAAAGAATTGGACCGAGACTCCTGATAATGAAGATGGCGAAGTAGTTGCTAAAACATTAGGAGCATTC
The DNA here is from genome assembly GCA_947379895.1 of Chitinophagaceae bacterium. Classification (GTDB taxonomy): domain Bacteria; phylum Bacteroidota; class Bacteroidia; order Chitinophagales; family Chitinophagaceae; genus Parasediminibacterium. Next base: position 410 of record CANCPA010000001.1, read on the forward strand.
TTACAGCAGGTAACTTTATTTACTGATGCAGATGAAGACAAAGAGAATAGTGATGTTGTGAAACTCATGACTATTCATGCGGCAAAGGGATTGGAGTTCGGTTGTGTATTTGTTGGAGGAATTGAGGAAAACCTATTTCCAAATGCGATGAGCGTTAATACAAGAGAAGAGTTAGAAGAAGAGCGCCGTTTATTTTATGTGGCGGTAACTAGGGCAAAAGATAAATTATGGTTAACGTATGCTAATTCCCGTTATCGTTTTGGGCAGTTAGTTCAAAATGACCCTAGCCGTTTTCTTGATGAAATGCCTGAACAATATCTCGACAAAACTTATTCGGGTGGAGGTGTGAAGAATCATGGCATGAATAACAATATGGGTAATGCCTTCGAGCGAATGCATAAAGGCACATCGCCGAGTGCTGCACCAGCTAAGACTAAACCTAGTTATTTGCCTGCACAACCCGTTGCACCAAAGGTGAAAGAACATGTGCCGAGTGCTAATTTCGTTCCTAGTGATACTAGTAGTTTGAAAGAAGGACAAGAAGTGGAACATCAAAAGTTTGGTTTTGGTACTGTTATGAAAATAGAAGGGTCGGCACATAATCCGATTGCGAATATCAATTTCAAAATTAATGGGGAGAAGAAGATAATGCTGAATTATGCAAAGCTGAGGATTGTAGAATAGTGAGGAGTGAGTTGTGAACAGTGAGTTTCAAGTTACTAGTTATAGGTTACAAGCGGTTGTTCACTAATTGAAAATCAAAATAAAGAAGGGGTAATTCATTCGAAACATTATAACAGAAATTATATATTTAGCTCTTTATGAAGATACTTAAACTTAATATTGAGGAAATTAATGATGACTTTTTAAAAGGCACAAGATTGCTGTGCATTACTGCACCTATTAAAAAACATTTGTTTTGTTGGCATCTGAATACGCATCTAGGATTCGGTTTTAAATTATGTAATGAAAAAGAAATTCCTGTTCAACGTAAGAATCGGAAATACTATTTCTCTATCTATCATTCTAATGAAGCAAATAATCCATTTATAGAACATATCCTATATCATACACAATATGATGGAGAGTATCTGTTACCTGAACTAAAGCACATGGATTACCTGTGGCTAATTAGAGGAGAAGCTGTTGAGGATACACAGTTTAATTGGATAAGAGAAGGTATAAAGAAAATTAGTGGGGTATTGATGGTTGCTGAATTAACTCCCGAACAAATAAAAAGCAAGGGGAATTTGATTTTTGACTTAGAGTAATTGGTTGTAAGTATTAAGTGGTAAGTATTAAGTTGTAGTAATAAGTGGAGGGTGAAGGATGTAAAAAAAAGTGGCTAATCATTTTTATCATGTATATCTTGCCCCTTTAAGGGGTGGGGCTTTTAAATCAACAATGGAAAAATTAAGGATTGATAAATATTTGTGGTCTATCAGGCTATTCAAAACAAGGACTTTAGCTTCTGATGCGTGCGACAAGGGAAAGGTAAAACTTAATGGCGGTTCCGTGAAAGCAGCAAAAACTGTTAATATTGGTGATGAATATGAAGTAAAAACAGAAGCTAAGAAATGGATTATCAAGGTTACAGGTTTAGTTTATAATCGAGTGGCTTACACAGAATCTCTTAATTATTATATGGACTTAACGCCTGCTGAGGAAATAGATATTACTAAGTTTCAACCCTCTTCTTTTCATACAGGAAAGCGATTAAGTAAAGTAGGCCGTCCTACAAAGAGAGAGAGAAGGGATTTAGATGGTTTTATGGAGTAGTGGTTAGTAGTTATTGCTGAATATTAAATATTATATGAAAAAAATAATTCTATTTCTAGTGCTGTTTTTGTCAGGCTTTAATCTTTTGGTAGCACAAGAGAAGGGCTACAAAGACGCAATTTTTCCAGGAGGGAAGGAAGGATGGTTGAAATATGTAGAAAGAAATGTTAACGGTTCATTAGGAAAATTAATTCCCAATCCAAAAGAATTAGAAAGAGTACAACAAAGCGCATTTGTATCATTTATAGTTGATACCGATGGAGTCGTTAGAGATGTAATAGTGACAAATTATTCTTCATTACATCCAAAACTTGTGGAAGAGGCAATACGAGTCATAAAAGGAAGTCCAAAATGGAAACCAGCTATGAGTAATGGTCAATTCATTAGATATAAGGGAATACAAACAATTACATGGGAACATGGAAAGGGAAAGTTTTCAAATCATAAAATAATAAAAAGTAAAAATAAGGTTTCTGAAGACATTTCAACTTTCAGTTCTCTGCATGAAGTCAAAAAAAGAGATACTATTTACTCTTCAGATACAACACTTAGTAATGGGTTAGTAAAGCCTTCACCTGATAAAGATTCTGTATTTCGAATGATACAAGCTGAAGCTATCTTTCCTGGAGGGTATCAGGGTTGGAAAAATTACCTAATAAAAAACCTAAATTCATCTCTTGGAGAAAGGTATATTTCAATACCAAAAGGACAGTCAATAGCTAAAGTAAAAGTAAATGTCGAATTCTTAGTCGACAAGGATGGGAACATTACTCAAATTCATGCTGATAGTATTTCGATAGCTAATGTTCATGAAAAATTAGTAGAAGAGGCAATTAGGGTAATAAAAGAGTCTCCAAAGTGGATACCGGCATGGCAAAATGGTCATCATGTAGCATACAGAGGAGTTCAACCTATTTCATTCGTTTCCAAATATTAAAAGCATCAAAAAAATCAGTTTAATTTAATTGTACCCCCATGCAAATAGATATTATCACCGTAGCTCCTGAATTGTTAGACAGTCCTTTTAGTCATAGTATTATGAAGAGGGCACAGGAGAAAGGATTGCTTTCTGTTCGTACCCACAATCTTAGAGAGTGGGCGATTAATAAACATGGTCAGGTGGATGATTATCAGTATGGTGGTGGTGCGGGCATGGTTATGATGTGCGAACCGCTTTCGAATGCTATCGAACATCTTCAGAAAACAACTACCTACGATGAAATTATCTACATGACTCCCGATGGCGAAACATTTCAACAGCATACTGCCAATCATTTATCGATGAAAGAAAACCTCCTCATCATCTGTGGGCATTATAAGGGTATCGATCAACGGATTCGTGACCTCTATGTTACAAAAGAAATTTCAATCGGTGATTATGTCTTGAGCGGTGGCGAATTAGCCGCAGCAGTAGTCATTGATGCCATTGGAAGATTAATTCCCGGTGTTTTGAATGATGAGACTTCTGCTTTGTTTGATAGCTTTCAAGATAATTTGTTAGCCCCTCCCGTATTTACCCGTCCTGCGGAATTCAAAGGATTGCAAGTGCCTGATATTTTATTGACAGGTCATCCTGTGAAAATAGAAGATTGGCGTTACGAACAAAGTCTGCAAAGAACAAAAGAAAGAAGACCCGACTTAATGAGTGATGAATAATTAGTGAAGAATAATGAGTATTAACACCACTAGTCTTAGCATGTATCACAAGTATTATCAATTTTATACGCAATTGACTATGCAACATCGACGAACAATCTTGCATAGTCAATTGTACTAGTTACTAAAAATTAATATGTCGATTTCGCAATCTATACTCAAATTTATCTACCCTTTTCTATTGTTTGTTAATAAACTATTTCCATCAAAGGAAGCTACCCTCATAAACATCAATCATACTACACCCAAAATACCAATCTATTCATTGCAGGTTTTAGCGAATAATAACCAAATCGAGAGTTTGGAGAAGTATAAAGGAAAGAAATTATTACTTGTAAATACAGCGAGTAATTGTGGTTACACCGCACAATATGAGCAGTTGGAGACGTTATACAAGCAATTCAACGGCAAAGTTGAGATTATTGCTTTCCCTGCAAATGACTTTCAAGGTCAAGAACCAAAAGGAGACGAGGCAATTGGTAGTTTTTGCAAACTCAATTATGGAGTAACTTTCCCATTGATGAAAAAATCAATTGTAAAGAAACAATCAGGACAAAACGAGATATTTCAATGGCTGACTGACCCTTCTAAAAACGGTTGGTGTAACAAAGGGCCTAGTTGGAATTTCTGCAAATACTTGATTGATGAAAACGGGCAACTGACACATTTCTTCTATCAAGGAATATCACCACTCGACAAAAGAGTGATTGCAGCAATAAATGAATAAGTTAATCTGATCTGAAAATCCATTTAGATTTAATTTTTATGTTAAGATTTATCCAATAATTAATAAAATATTTGCATTTTTTACAAAAATAGAGGCAGCAATTGTTGGAATATTGAAATCTACGGGATAGCGCAGGATAGTTAATTGAACATGCAATGTACTTTAGACGCCTATTTAATAAATATATTATTAAGTTTCAATAATTATAAAAAATGCCCAATGAATAAAATTTTAAAGGTTATTTGTGTTCTAATTTTATTAGTTACATCAAAGAGTCTATTTGCTCAAACCGTTTATTATGTTGCAACAAACGGAAGTGATAAAAATACTGGGACAAGTTTAATTAAACCATTTGCTACTCTTGCAAAAGCAATAAAGGCTGTTGTTCCTGGTGATACCATCTATTTAAGAAGTGGTGTTTACGTTAGTTCTAGTACTATAAATATTACAACATCAGGCACTGCTGCAAAGCACATAACCTTATCAGCTTACAAACCCGATTTAAACACGACTTTCAATAATAATAAGCCCGTACTTAATTATTCAGTTGCCTTTGCAAAGGCCTCCTCATCCGAGCGTGGGATACAATTACAAGCTGATTATTGGAATATATATGGAATTATGATTGATTATGCCGGTGATAACGGGATGAACGTTTCAGGGCATCATTGCAAAATAGAATTCTGCACTTTTAGTCATAGTAGAGATAGTGGACTCCAATTAAATGGAGAAGCTAGTTCAGATTCCATCATTAATTGTGATTCTTATAACAATGCCGATATGGGATTAGGAACAACAAGTAATGGAGGAAATGCAGATGGCTTCTCTGCTAAAATGGATATTGGTGACTCTATCTACTTTAGAGGTTGTAGAAGTTGGGGTAATTCTGATGATGGCTGGGATGGTTATTTAAGACCCTCTACAACTAGTCCACAAAATAATGTATCATGGGCAATGGAAGATTGTTGGGCATTTGCAAATGGCTATTATTGGTTAGATGGTACGACGACCTCTTCAATGAATGGCAACGGATTTAAAACAGGTGGTAGCGATACGAAAGATTTAGCACACAATTGCTTTATGAAAAAATGTTTGAGCTTTAACAATAAAGCAAATGGATACGATCAAAATAGTAATGCAGGTACAATTGCAATGTATAACTGTACTTCTTATGGAAACCTTGGTGCAAGTGTTTTCATGGCTAGTTCTGTTGCAGACTCCAATTACTATCCTGGATCACGCTTAATACTAGTAAATAACTTATCGATTGGAGGAACAATTTCTACTAAGACTAGTGTAGCAAGACCAATAACTTCAGTGAATAATTTATTTAGTAAGACAACTACAAACAGCGAAATATTATCTTTTGATACTACAGGAATGAGGGGTGCAAGGGGGATTGATGGAAGTTTACCTATTTTAAATTTCATGAGGCTGAATACGACAGTAACTAAACCATTTACAATAATTGATAAAGGAGTTCTTTTAGATACTGTAATGTATCATGGTTCAAAAGGAATACCATATTTAGGTGCAGCACCTGATTTAGGTTGTTTTGAATCAAACTATGTAATAGTAACTCCAGTGAAACTATTCTCATTTTCTGCTTCTGCCCAAAAAGATGGAGTAACACTAAATTGGAATACGTCTTCTGAATTCAATAACAAGGGGTGGAGTATTGAAAAAACTACAAATCCTGATGCAGCAAATTGGAGCACCATTGGATTTATTGATGGAAATAACAATGGAATACAAAACAATAGTTACACTTACATCGACAAAAACGTTGTTTCTGCAATTTATTATTATCGATTAAAACAAGTGGATATTGACGGAAACGCTTCATATAGCAATGTAATTAGTGTTAGCCTTCAATCGGACGATTTACAGTTGTCTGTGTATCCAAATCCATTTGGCATCTCTTCTAAGATCAGCTATACTTTAACACGAAATGAAAAAATCAGTATTAATTTATATAACTCTGTTGGAGAATTAGTCGAAACTATTGCTAATGAAAAACAACAGGCAGGTACATATCATCAATTAGTTTCAAGCAAACCTCTACCCAAAGGAACCTATTATTTAAGCTTAATAGTGGGTGATAAAAAATCAAACTTATTATTGATAAAGAAATAAAGAAAAGGCCTCGTTTTAAACGGGGCCTTTTTGCAATAAAAATGTTCTTAAACAATGCAAACCCCTCTAAGTATTATTATCAAGTAGACTCAAAAAAATATTTAAATTTAAAATCAATCAAATAACTTGTACCCTGAAAACTTGTAATATTCCCTTTTCACCTAATACCAATTGCCTTGTCTACTATCCATTTTAATTGAGTATATCTTTCATTTCTTCCTTTAAAATGAAGGTTTGTAGAAAATAGAATCGCAGCATAGCCTAGTTTGTTGTCAATCCATGGAAATGTCCCAAACAAACCCGGACTTGAGATGGCATTTGCCCGTTCTTTACCCTCCTCAATTACCCACTCTCCAAATCCATACCCCCAATTACTTGCTTCATCGGGTGTATATGCCACCGCCACATCCTTAGCATAATTCTGCTGCATTGAATTAATAGATGTTTGAGAAAGCACTTGTTTACCGTTGTAATTCCCTCCATTTAATAACATACTCAGAAATTGTAAATAATCTGTTGCACTTCCTACTGCACCACCTGCAGGAGACGCAACTCTACGATCACCAAATGTTGTATTGTTCATACCACATGGAATTGCAATTCTTTGTTGAAAGAGAGATTCAAACGATTGCCCCGCTATTTTTTCGATAATTGCCCCTGCAATTTGTAACCCCACATTACTATAATGAAATGATTTTCCATGTTTACTTTCAGTAGGCATCTTTGCAATACTTTCAATTGCCTCATCCATAGAAGTATATTCTTGCTGTTGTGAAATAGATTCCTTTAACGAAGGTGACTTAATGCCGGTAAGATGACTAAGGCAATCTTTTATTTGAATCTGTCCCTTTTTATGAACTGACATTATGGGCAAATACTTACCAATAGTATCTTCAAGACTCAACTTCCCTTCTTGAATAAATGTCATAATTAGTGCTGCTGACAACCATTTACTACAACTTGCAATTGGCTTTTGAGTATTCAAATTGAAGTCCTGCATTTCATCATTTATTTCTTTTCCTTGCTTCTTCGAATACCATTTAACTCCCATTCTCTCACGAACATTCAAATTATTTTCAGTATGACTATATAACACTTTTCCATCCTTCCAAATCATCACAACGGCCCTCCCTCCTATTTCATGAATATTATCCTGCAGCCATTTATCTATCAAAGAAAATGAATTTTGAGCCCCACATTCTAACATAAATAAGGCAAATAGAAAAGAAGAAAAAATTTGCTTAAACATAAAAAACTATTATTGGTAACAAATTAAATTATTTATCAGTCAGAGAAGATTTAAATAGTTAAACGAGTGATCGAAATTTCAATTCTTTAAGAAACTGTAAGTAATGGGATTTACGCTTTGAAAGTATAAAATTTAAAATAGATTCCTCAATTTAATTTTTTCAACTCCACTTACCTAAAACTTAGAACCTATATCTAAAACCCTTTCTCCTTAAATTTTATCCCTTAGATTATCAATTGCATAAAAACAAGATCTAGCCATCTATCAAATTTATAACCCACCTCTTTAATACGTCCTGCTTCCACAAAGCCAAACTGATGATGAAAGGCACAACTCTTTTCATTAGATGCATCAATGCCTGCAATCATTGTATGGAATCCACTATGCTTTGCAGCAGCTATTAACGATGTCAACAATTGTTTACCAATTCCCATTCCCTGAAAATCTACATGTACATATATTGAATGTTCTATACTGTACTTATAAGCAGTCCAAGCCCTAAAAGGGCCAAAAGTACCATAAGCGACTGCCTGATTATTCATTTCACAAACTAATACAGGAAAGCCATCTGCAATTTTTTTTTCAAACCAAGTTTCAACAAATTCAATATTTCGAGGATAATAATCATAGATAGCGGTAGTATTTTCTATTGCTTCATTCATTATTTCAAGAATAACAGGCAAATCCTTTATTACTGCGTTTCTTATTATCATAGTGCCAAATATAGAAAAATGTGTTAGTAATTGTTTCAAGACTTCAAATTCAACTTAACTTAAACATTCATTGCTTCATAAAGAAACCTGAATATTCATCCTGACATTTTTGGAATAAAAAAATCTATTCTCCATTTTCGTATCTAATTTAAGGTAAAATTCGTACGGCAATTTCAATTCCGTGTCAAAGTGTCAAAATAAACTCATGAGTTAAGCGACGCAACTTATAAGTTAAGCGACGCAACTTATAAGTTAAGCGACGCAACTTATAAGTTAAGCGACGCAACCTATGAGTTTAGCGAAAAAACCTATCGGTTAAGCTATAAAACCTATGAGTTAAATCACACAGCTTATGAGTTAAACTACAAAACCTAATGGTTTAGCGACATAACTTAAGGGTAAAACCACAAGACCTATCAGTTAAACGGCAAAACCCATAAGTAAAACGAGAAAGGGTATAATATTAACTTGTGAAAGTATAACTAAGTAGAACCCTCCTCCTTATATTTGCCGACGTTTAAAATAAAAAGAATGTTTAACAATAGAGTTAAGATTAAGCAATTGCTTGGAAGCGAGCAAACAGGACATGAGGTTGTTGTAATGGGATGGGTACGTACTTTCCGAAACAATCAGTTTATAGCATTAAATGATGGCAGTACTAACAATAACCTTCAAGTAGTGGTTGAATTGGGTTTGCTTGACGACAATACACTAAAAAGATTAACAACAGGTGCTTCTATCAAGGTAACAGGAGAAGTGGTTGCTAGTCTTGGAAAAGGACAAAAGGTAGAAGTTAAAGCTAAGACCCTTGAGATTTTAGGTGACAGTGATGCAGAGAAATATCCCTTGCAACCTAAGAAACATAGTTTAGAATTTTTGAGAGAAAAAGCACATTTGCGTTTTCGTACGAACACTTTTGGGTCTGTATTTCGTTTACGTCATGCATTAGCATTTGCGGTACATCAGTTTTTTAATGAAAAAGGGTTTGTTTACCTTAATACACCGATCATTACCTCGAGCGATGCAGAAGGTGCAGGCGAAATGTTTAGAGTTACAACACTTCCACTTGAAAATCCTCCTTTAAACCAAGATGGTAGCATCAACTATACCGAAGATTTTTTTGGGAAGAGTACAAATCTAACTGTAAGCGGTCAGTTAGAAGGTGAACTTGGAGCGATGGCATTTAGCGAAATCTATACTTTTGGTCCTACATTCAGGGCAGAGAATTCAAATACTACCCGTCACCTTGCAGAGTTTTGGATGATTGAACCAGAAGTTGCCTTCAACGACCTTGAGGATAATATGAATCTTGCTGAAGAGTTTATTCAATATTTGATTCGATATGCCATGAAGCATAATTTGGAAGATCTTGAATTTTTAGACCAACGTTTAGCAGAAGAAGAAAAACAAAAACCTGTAAACGAAAGAAGCGAATTAGGTTTATTGGACAAGCTTCGTTTTGTTGTTGACAATCAATTTGAAAGAATTACTTATACTGAAGCCATACAGATTCTTTTAGATAGTCCTGCTTACAAGAAAAAGAAATTTAAGTATGAAGTAGGATGGGGAATTGATATGCAGAGCGAACATGAACGCTATTTGGTAGAAAAGCATTTCAAGAAACCTGTAATTGTTACAGGATACCCTGCTGCAATCAAGGCGTTTTATATGCGTTTGAATGATAATTGTGAAGAAGGAAGACAAACAGTGGCTGCTATGGACATTTTAGCACCTGGTATTGGTGAAATAGTGGGTGGAAGTCAGCGGGAAGAAAGAATTGACAAATTAGAAAAGCGGATGCAAGAAATGCATATTCCACTTGAAGAAATGAGCTGGTATTTGGATACACGCCGTTTTGGTTCAGTACCACATGCAGGTTTTGGATTAGGTTTCGAGCGCATGGTACAATTTGTTACAGGCATGACAAATATCCGTGACGTAATTGCCTTTGCAAGAACTCCGAATAATTGTGAATATTAAGCTAGTTACTAGTTGCAAGTTGCAAGTTACTAGATGCAAGTTCTAGATACAGGTAATTGATTTAGGAAGTCTAAATTCGCTTACTAATAACTTGTAACTTATAACCTGCAACCAATTAAACACTTTCAATCATGTTAGTTTCTAAAGCTTTTATTCGTTATATATGGATCGTACTGATTGCTATCTTCATGTTAATAGTAGTTGGTAGCATTGTGAGAACTACACAAAGTGGTATGGGATGTCCTGACTGGCCTACTTGTTTTGGAAAGATTGTTCCTCCAACTGATTCTATTCAGGTGGTTTTTCAACCAAATCATGTCTACAAAAAAGGGCAGTTCATCATTCATAATGACAGCTTAATATATTCAATTCAATCATTTAAGAGTAGTGTAGTTTATGATCCCGAGAACTGGAAACATTATGAAAAACATAACTACGCCAAGTTTTCGGTCATTCATACTTGGATTGAATATATTAATCGATTATTAGGAGCTTTATTGGGCCTGTTAATATTATTTCAAGTCATTTGGAGTCTGTTTTATTTCAGAAAAAAAAGCAGTATATTTTGGTTAAGTCTATTATTGGTATTAATTACTGCTTTTCAGGCATGGCTTGGCAAAACTGTAGTAGATAGCAACTTAGCATTGTTAAAGATAACAGCACACCTATTTGGCGCATTAGCAATGGTCTTTGTAAGCCAATATATATTATTTATTGTAAAAGGCAAGCAAACAGAGTATACTAAGAGAAGTTTCATCTTGTTAAATATGGCTTTGGGACTTCTAGTTATTATTCAGATAATATTTGGCACTCAAGTAAGGGGTGAAATTGATAATATTAACGAGCATTTCAGTTATATCAATCGAAGTGGATGGTTAGCATTATTAGATACCTGGTTTTATATTCATCGTAGCTTTTCCTTATTTATTGCCACAATAGTTATTTATTTAACAATTAACTCGGCAGGATTTCCTAATTTGAATAGACTATTTAAGAGAGTTTTGATTGTTACAATACTAGAAATTGTTGCAGGAGGAGTATTCATGTTCGCCGACTTCCCCAAATTAATTCAACCTATACATTTATTATTATCTTCTATTTTAATAGCATTTATTTTTGACAATGCTTTAAAACTAAAATCAAAACAGTAGATTAAAAAAGCATCTTTCTCTTAGCATGATTATACTCATTTTAGTTTCTTTGATGTATTATATTCATTAGTTAAAAATTGAGATCTATTTGATTTGTAAAAATAATTTTTTTATTTAAAAAATGTTTTTATGTTTGCATTCGAACAATCGTTCTAAACAAGTGTACGAATGGAGAATACAGGCATAAATACGGAAGAAAATATTAAGAATGCAGCACATAAAATCTTTACCCAAAAAGGATTTGAAGGTACATCAGTTCAGGATATTGCAACAGAGGCAGGCACCACAAAATCGATGGTTAATTACTATTTTCGAACAAAAGAGAAACTATTTACAGAAATATTTCACGAGGAGTTTAGGAAATTATTTTCAGGAATTGGCGTTCATTTAGCGTCTGATTTGCCTCTTAAACAAAAGATAGAAAGGGTGGTGGCATTCGATATTGAAAAGCTAAAAGAAATCCCCGATTTGCCTATATTCATATTGACAGAATTGCATCACAATCCTGAGATTGTTTTTAAAAATATTTTATCGGAACCTATTCAAATGCTGTTTCTACAATTGAATAAACAAATTGCTGAAGAAGTGTCAAAGGGTATAATTAAAACTTTAGAGGCAAGAGATTTATTCATCAATATACAGAGTTTAACAATATTTCCTTTCATTGCAAAGCCGATGATGATGCGACTTTTTGGATTAAATGAACAAGGCTTTTTGGATATGTTAGAGCAACGAAAAAAAGAGATACCAGAAATAATCTGGAACTCAATTAAGTTGTAAGTAGTAGGTTATACGTTTTCAGTATTGAGATTATTTGAATTGAAGTTACTACTCAGGTATTTTTGCCACTAGGGTCACAAGGTTTTGAACAAAGAAACACAAGGAAAAGTGTACTGTTTATTCATTTGCCTGTCAATTATTTTAAAAGAAGTCCTAGTGTTCCTTGTTTTTCTTCGTTGCCCTTGTGGTAGAACCTCCTGAGTAGTAACGAATTGAATTTAGAATTGTTTAAAAATATAAAAGAAGTATGAACGTTATTATTAGTATTGTATTGAGCTTATCCGTATTTAATTATGGACCTATTAAAATGGAATCGCTATGAATAAAATATTATTCTATTTTTTGTTTTACCTGACTGCATTGGGGACTTTGAATGCACAAAATAATGAGGTAATCAAGATTGACAACTTGACTTCCCTTTGGAAACTTGCAATTGAGAATAATCCAACTCAAAAGGTATATGCATTAAAGAAACAGCAGACAATTGATGATCGCAAAACAGCTGAAAGTTATAAATACCCTCAAGCAACTATCGGCATAAATGGTCAAGATAATTTAATACAATCGGTTACACCTGTTCCTGGAATCATCTTTAATAAGCCTGGAACTGTTTATCTTCAATTCGGAAAGCATTATACTTACAATTCTGGACTTACTATTACAAAGGATTTATTTACTTGGCAGTCGAAGTGGCAAGAAAAGATTGCTAAGGAAAATATTGCTTTGAATACAGTGCAACAAGAAGCCTTTATTCAAACCCTTAAAACACAAATTGGACAATATTATTATGTGCTATTAGTAGCAAAATCTTCTATCAAGATTGCTGAAAGAGATATTTTAGTAGCAGACAGTGCCTTTCAAACAGCAAAACAGAAGTTTAAAGAAGGGTTGACTGATGCAAGTTTTGTGAATCAAGCAAACATAAACAAGAATAATGTATCCCAAAATCTAGAAACAAGTCAACTATTATATAATCAGGCAATGGCAAACCTGAAAATATTGAGTGGCGTTTCTGCAAATACAATTTTTGCATTTAAAGAAAATTCTATTGACAATGAATCGAATCAAATAAACGAAGAATATAGTGGCTTAGGAACAGATAAAACGTTAATTCCCTATTCACTCAATATTACAATTGCAGAAATGCAATGTAAAGCACAAATAGCGGCTACCTATCCAAAGTTTGTAGCTACAGGATACTTTGGTTTTCAACAATTTCAAGATAATTTCAAGTTGGGTTTCGAAAAGAATTCTTGGACTGATTATCAATATATTGGCTTGGGATTAAATTGGCCAATCTTCACTGGATTTGCCAATTCTAATAAATTGAAGAGTATTACTACTCAAAAGCAAATCGCAGAAACAAATTTAAAGGCAGCAACGTTTCAAAGTGCAGTCAACGACTCCTTATTGATTCAGAACTATCAGACCTATCAGAGAATGACAATCACTTCTAAAAATTCATTTGAACTGTATGGTAAGAACCTTGGATTATCGATGCTGAAATTTAAAGAAGGATTAGTGTCGATAGATAATTATTTAAAAATATTTCAAGATTACTTGACTGCAGAAAACACATATTTGAATAACTTAACTAATTATTTAAGTACAAAGGTTGCGATTGAGGCAAGAGCATCAACCCCCTAAATGGAATAAGACGAATTATATTTCAATCATATAAATTATTAATACTAGTCATGAAAAATTATTTATTATCAATTACAAGTATTGTATTTCTGCTAAGTTCCTGTAGCAATAAGCAAGGAGAAAAGCCTCAGCATAAGGACATTATTGACGCAGTATTTGCGAGTGGGAAGGCAATAACAATCAATCAATATAAAATAACCGCTTATACAGAGGGATATCTGACTGCATCATTGGTGTCGGAGGGGGATTCTGTTTCGACAGGCCAAGCATTATTTCGTATTCAAAATGATGTTCAACAAACTCAGGTGAGCAACGCCGCAGATAACCTAAAGTTTGCTGAACAAAAGGTGTCAGCAACTGCCCCACAATTGCTGCAATTACAAGAACAAATTAATGAGGCATTACTAAAGAAACATACAGATTCTGTCAACTTTATTCGATATCAGAAACTTATCAAGACAAATGCAGTTGCTAAAGTGGATTACGACAATGTGTCTCTGACATATAACAACACCCTTTCTTCGATAAAAGTATTAGAAAAACAGTTGGCTGATTTAAAACAAACACTTACTAATAATGTGACGAATGCAAGGGCACAATATGAAATCCAACAACAGAATAATGGCTTTTACACCTTAAAAAGTGGAACGAATGGTTTGATATTGAATGTATTTAAAAAGAACGGCGATTTGGTCAAAAAAGGAGAAACAGTTGCTGATATGGGTTCAGGGAAAATTATTGCCAAATTATTTGTTGCTGAGGATGACATACAAAGAGTTGTATTAAAACAACCCGTTTTCATTTCTTTAAATACAGATAAATCTAAAACTTACAAAGCCACTATTTCTAAAATATATCCTTCTTTCGATGGAACAAGCCAATCATTTTTGGTAGAGGCTAGTTTCATAGATAAACCGGCAGTCTTGAAAGAAGGAACACAATTACAGGCGAACATTGTTGTAGCAGAAAAAAAGAATGTAATGGTCATACCTGCTCAGTATTTACTAGAAGGCGACTCTGTAGTATTGGTAGGAACGCATCAAAGAAAAGCCATTAATTGTGGTATCAAGACCTTGGAGTGGGCAGAAGTAACAGGTGGATTGCGGGATAATGAAGAATTGGAATTACCCAAAAATAACCACTGATTAAATGATTAGAGTGAATAAATGATGGATTTCATTGATTTTAAAGAATTTTATGTATTTGCTTTTCTCCAACCATTTTATTTAGAGAATAAATAAGAAAACATGTTTTCATCAATAAATAATAGAATTTCTAAGGTCCACCTTACCTCTAGTGTCAAGCAAACGGTGGTAGCGATGCTAGGAGTTACGTTTGGCATTAGTGTATATGTATTCATGACGGGGTTCATGGCAGGGGTCAATAACTTACAGAGTGACCTTGCCTTTAGCGCTTTAGCACATGTTCGGATATACAATGACGGACCGTCAGATAACAGTAACCTTGCGAAAAAAGAATATCCAAATAGTGTAGTCAATGTCAGGAATGCGAAGGTGATAAAATACACCGACGGGATAAAGAATTCTACTGCCATTCTAGCGGCACTAAAATACCAAAAGGACATTAAAAGCATTACAGCACAAGTTAATATCAATGTTTTTTTTAAAAATGCTGGCAATAAGGTAAATGGGTTGGTGTCAGGTGTAGAGGTAACGTCGGAAAATAATGTTTATGGAAGTGCAAAACACATGTTGAAAGGCAATTGGAATGAATTGAAATATCGTTCAGATGGGATATTTGTTGGTGTAGAACTAGCAAAAACTTTAGGCTTGAAGATGGATGACAATGTGAATATTCTTACGTCTGATGGCATCACAAAGAATTATAAAGTCATTGGGATTTTTAAAACAGATGTATATAATGTAGATAAAACGAAGGCTTATGTGGCAATCAATGCTGCAAGGCAGCTACTCGGTGTAAATCAGGATTATGTAACTGATATACAGATTGATGTATTTGACTACAATAATACGCAACCCCTGATTGACAACCTAAAGAGTATTATTCCCTATAAGGCTGAATCATGGCAGATGGGAAATCAACAATTAGTAGCGGGTTCGAGTGTTCGGGATATGATTGCAAGGGCAGTATCCTTAGCAATTCTCATCGTTGCGGGGTTTGGAATTTATAATATTATGAACATGACAATCAATCAAAAGATACGGGAGATTGCCATTTTGAAAGCAATGGGTTTCTCGGGAAGGGATGTCACACAGATTTTTCTGACCGAGGCCATCTTTATTGGTATCCTTGGAGGAGGATTGGGATTGGTATTAGGATATATTATTTCGAGGATGGTGAATAGGGTAAAATTTGAAGTGGCGGGAATGCATTACTTGCCAATGACTTATTTCCCACAAAACTATATCCTTGCCTTTACATTTGGTGTCATCACCACATTGATAGCAGGTTATTTACCTGCACATAAAGCCTCAAAGATTGACCCGGTAAGTATTCTGAGAGGATAATTTTAGTGGTTAGTTATTAGTTGTTATTTCTTTTCAATTAGTATCTGCCACTAACCACTAATCATTAACAACTAACCACTATGACTGACATTATTTTAAAAGCAGACAACATCGTTAAGTATTTCTACGAACCAGAAAAGTTTCAGGTTTTAAAGAATATTAGTTTCGAAGTGAAGAAAGGGGAATTCTTGGCATTAGTAGGCAAATCAGGTTGTGGAAAATCTACATTAATGTACATATTATCAACGATGGATACTGATTATTCTGGAACCCTTAATATTAATGATACCCCTCTAAATAATAGGACTCAAAACGAATTGGCAGCCTTTCGAAATGAGAATATTGGCTTTGTATTCCAGTTTCATTATCTGTTGCCCGAGTTCTCTGCCATAGAAAATGTGATGATACCTGCCCTCAAACTAAAAAAGAAGAGTAAGGAAGAAATAAAAGAAAAAGCTTATCAAACCCTCGAATTATTAGGTTTGAGAGATCAGGCATTGAAGCACGTAAATAAACTGTCGGGAGGACAGCAGCAGCGGGTAGCGATTGCAAGGGCATTAATCAATGATCCTACTATCATTATGGGTGATGAGCCTACGGGGAATTTAGATACGGCTAACACGCAAATTGTATTTGATATTTTCAGAGACTTAGCAAAGGAACGGAAACAAACCATTATAGCTGTTACTCATGATGATGACTTTGCGGATAACTGTGACAGGATAATTGAGATGAAAGATGGGAGGATAGTTAATGGTCGGTAAGTCAAGTTGCAGGTTACAGACAGGTTGCAGGTTTCAAGTTGCAGGTTTCTAGTACTTGAATCCTGCAACTTGAAACTTGAAACTAAGAAGGAAACTTCTCCTGCCAAGCTAATACTCCACCTACTATATTTACGGTGTTTGTAAAACCAAACTGTTCAAGTATCAAACAAGCTGTTTGACTTCTCTTTCCACTTCTACAGTGAATAATTACTTCTTTATCACGCAAATCTTCAATTTCATCAATTGCATTCGCTTGAATGTTTCCCAATGGGATCAAGTGGGCTCCGATATTAAATTCTGCATATTCTGATGGTTCACGTACATCAAGCAGATTTATTTTTTCACCTGCATCTAATCTAGCTTTTAATTGCTCTACAGTAATCTCTGTCATGTTTTATCTATTTTATTGTTGTGGGTATGAATTTGTTGAATCCTTCACAGGAGCAGTAGTACTTATATAAAGATCCAAAGTAGTTCCTTGTTTGATTGTATTAATAAGTCTTTGACCGGCAATTGCAGGAGTTGCGCCACTAAATATCGGTGGATTTTGTTTAATCACAAATGCATTCAGACTATCTGTAACAGTTCCTTCTGCAATAATAGATCCTACACCTAAACTCATCAAAGCAAGTTTACTCTTTGCTTGTTGCAGCGTAAGACCCACCACATCAGGAACGTTTATAGCACTATCACTTAAACCTGCGCCCAATACAAAGCTTATCGAGCTACCTACAGGCACCTGAGTTCCAGGTTTAATTGGTTCTTTATTAAAGAGCTGTTCAAGTACCGAGTTTCTAGCAAAATCGGGCTTGTAAGTAGTATCTCCCATCTTCAATCCCATACTCTCTAAATACATCTTTGCACTCTTATAAGAGAAACCAATAAGACTTGGCATCTCTATTTTTGGAGGAACAGACCTATTTACCGTTAAATAAATCGTTCTGCCATGTTTTACCATTGCTGAGCCTTCTGGTATCTGCTTAGATATCACTAATGCGGGCAAAGAGGTAGTAAATATGGAATCTGAAACCTCTACTCTGAACCCCTTAGATTCTAGTGTATTGATTGCCGCATAAACATTTTGCCCCGTAATGTCCGGAACTTTGTCATACTGTCCATGTCCTGTAATAAAACCTAAAGAGATAAAAAATAAAACTATCAATATTCCCAAAGAGCCAATTGCCACTGTAATATTAACCCACAAAGGCTTAGAAGTGATAAATTTAAACATGAGTCATAATTTAATTTTTAGTGGTTAATGATTAATGGTTAGTCTCTGTGATATAAGATACAAGTTCTAACTGTTAACCACTGTTTACTAACATCTACAAAAGTGCTTCTTCAATTATTGATGTATAAAAATCTTTTAGTTGCCATCCCATTGCCTTTACTTGTTGAGGAATAATACTAGCGGCACTTTGACCAGGCACTGTATTTATTTCTAACATATAAGGTCGACCATTTGATTCATTCAAGATAAAATCTATTCTTACTACGCCTCTACAATTCAGTACTTGATAAGCTTTTGTAGCGGCCATTCTAATTGCATTTGCAAAATCGCTCTCTAATAAAGCAGGGGTAATTTCTTCACTAAGCCCTTGATACTTTGCTTCATAATCAAAGAAATCTTTTTTTGTGATAATCTCTGTAATTGGAAGGGTTGTTATCTCGCCTTTAGATTTAAAGACGCCAATTGTAAACTCCCGTCCCTTTATATATTCTTCAACTAATACTTGATTATCCTCCTTGAAAGCCTTTTGAATGGCTGTTTCTAGTTCAGAGAGTTCATTTACCTTACTCATTCCGATACTACTCCCTCCATTATTTGGCTTTACAAAAACAGGCATTTTTAATTGCTCACCAATTACATCAACTGAAACAGGAGTATGTTTGAAAAGGTGAACACTCTTAGCAACATCAATACCACTAAATGATGCAACAGCTACCGTATATCTTTTATTGAATGTAATTGCCGAAGTAGCTGCATCGCAACTTGTGTAAGGAATATTTAACATGTCAAAATAGCCTTGTAGCTTACCGTCTTCACCAGGCGTACCATGAATGCAAAGCAAAATTGCATCGAAACAGATTTTTATCCCTTTATCGATTATCGAAAAGTCTTGTCTATTTACCTCAGAACGCTCATTATTTTCATTAATAAAAGCCCATTCAGTGGGAGTGATATCAATCTTATAGAAATCAAATCTTGAAGTGTCAATATTGTTACCAACTGTAATTGCACTTTTATAACTTATAACTGCTTCACCGCTATAACCACCCGTAACTAATGCTATCTTCTTCTTCATTCTTTAAACTAATGAGTGTCAAATATAATATCCTTTTCCATTACAGATTAGAATGATTTGAGTGAACCACCATTCCTAAAGGTAGAGTCTGTTACTACTCAGGGAGTTTTACCACAACGAACACTGAGTTTTTCACAAAGAATCACACTAATTTATAGTTTATTTTATACAGTTATTCCCTTTTAAATAAAACATAAAAATCATAATTCATATCTCATCACTAACAACTACCCTTCCATTTCCATTATCTGTTCAAACAATGTTTCATATTGCGATTCTGCTTGCTTAATTTTATTGTTAATGTCTTTGTAAGACTTTTCTGTTTCAGCAAATTTAGTCACATTCTTATAGCTCTCAGGGTCTGCTAATGCCAATTCAATCTCCGTTCTTTCTTTTTTTAGCTGTTCTAATTCCTGTTCCACTTTCGAGAATCGGTTCTGCAATTTCTTCAATTCAGTATTATCAATTCTAGGCTTTACTACATTTTTAGGAGCGGTATCTTGTTGTTTAGACTTCTGCTCTTCCTGCTTTTTAGACTCCTCTTTCGTTACCTGAGTTGCTTTACGACTTTCTTCTTTCGCTTTTTTTGCCATCCTTTCCTTCCATTCTACATATTCGGTATACGAACCCTTAAACTCCTTGATTTCATGGTCAACTATTTCCCAAATCTTGTTAGCAGTCTTAGAAACAAAGAAACGGTCATGACTCACTAAGATGATACTTCCTTCATATTTAGTCAGTGCATCAGCTAATAATTCCACACTATGCATATCGAGGTGATTGGTAGGTTCATCAAGCATCAGAAAGTTACTCTTGCTTACTATTACTTTCGCTAATGCAACACGAGCCTTTTCACCACCGCTCAATATCTTAATTTTCTTATCACTATCATCTCCACTAAATAAGAAACAACCCAATAAATTTCTTAATTCAGGTTCTGTTTTACCACTCCTCGTTTCCATCATCTCATCAAGAATCGAATTATTTAGGTTTAGTGCCTCTAATTGATGTTGCGCATAGAAACTACTGTCTACATTATGCCCCCAAATACGTTCACCACCAAAATTATCTTCTGTACCTGCAATAATCCTTAGTAGCGTACTCTTTCCCTTTCCATTTGCCCCAATCAGTGCAATCTTATCCCCTCTATCAATCTCTGCTATTCCTTTATCAATAATTAAATTATCTCCATATTTTTTATGAATATCTTTAAGAGAAACAAGTACACGTCCGGGTTGATTATTCATTTGAAAATTGATCTTCAGGTTAGGTCTTTCAAGTCCTGCACTTTCTAATCTTTCAATCTTATCTAATTTCTTCATCAGACTCTGTGCAGCAGCAGCTTTTGATGCTTTAGCGCGGAAACGCTCTATAAAACGTTCTTGTTGATTGATATACTCTTGTTGATTTTCGAATGCCCTTTGTTGCATTTCAATCCTCAACTCCTTTTCAGTTTCATAATATTCGTAATTACCAGAATAGATATGCAGTTTCTGTTGATAGATTTCCACAATCTTAGTCACCATTCTATTCAAAAAGAATTTATCGTGACTTACGATCACCACACTGCCTTGATAATGAAGCAAATACTTTTCCAACCATTCAATTGAAGGTAAATCCAAGTGATTCGTAGGTTCATCTAAAAGCAATACATCGGGTGCCTGCAATATCATTTTAGTCAATAGCACTCGCATTCTCCAACCCCCACTAAACTCCTTGTAGGGTTTGTTCATTTGTTCGGTACTAAAGCCTAGGCCATGTAAGACTTCTTCAGTTTTGTGTTGAATATTATAACCGTCCAATACATCCATTTCATGGAGTTTGTCGGTATAGTCTGTTAGTAGTTTTTCATTTTCATTAGTCTCCAATTCAATACCCAATTCATAAATTTCCTTTTCTAATTCACGAACTCTTTCAAACGCTCCCATTGCCACTTCTAAGATACTCTCGCTAGTATCAAAGCTCAATAAATCCTGATGCAAGTATCCGATAGTGGTATCCCTACCTTTTTCAACAGTTCCTTTTGAAGGAAGGTATTGTCCAACCAAAACCTTTAGTAAAGTTGATTTTCCAGTACCATTATATCCAATCAAACCAATTCTTTCACCGGGTGTAATATGCCAAGTAGCTTCCTCTACAATTACCCTTGCACCAAATTCGAACGTTAAGTTTTGAAAACCTATCAACATGTAATCCTAATTTTTGAGCCGCAAATGTAGTTGATGCATGGTAATAAAAGGTTAACGGTATTGACATTCTATCTATTAGGGAGGAATTAACGGTTAATTTTCTATAAATATACATTTATTGCAACACTACTCGTATGCACTGATTGAGTGGACGAAGTAAATGATTGATAATTTGCATTGATTAAAACACCATTTTCATGGAATGAATTGGTGCCGATGCCCAATGATTAACTTCCGAATTAACATTGATTGATTGTAGAAGACGGGTTTAAATTAAAAAGCCCTTGACATCAAGAAGATATCAAGGGCTTTTTGAGTATTATATTATAAACTTATTTTTATATAATGAAGGTTTCGCATACTGCAAAACCTTCATTATATAACTGAATCAACTTAACTTAAAGATCTTGAACTATTACTCCTTTATAAATTTCTTCACCTGACTATTACCATTCTCATCCGTTAAATCTAGCATATAAACACCACTTGCTAAATGTGCAGCAGGTATACCTAGCTTATTATTAACTGATGAAATTGAAGCAAATTCAGCAACTACCTTTCCTGCCAAGCTTAAGACTTTTACATGATAGCTATTAGAGTTAATCATACTCTTAGCAATAGATACATTTATTTTGTCTTTTACCGGATTAGGGTAAATATTAATAGTTGAAATTGACGAGTTATCTGTTGACAGTTTTACAATATTGCTGTAAATAACAGTACCATTTTTTTCTACTGCTTTAATACGATAGTAAAGTGAAGTTGCATCTTCAGGTAACTGATTATCGTCTGATTGGTAGCTACTTGAGTTTGATGCTTTAACAGTATTAATCGAAACAAAGCTCTTAGCATCAGTACTTCTTTCTACTTGATAAGAAACTATGTTTATTTCACTTGTTACATGCCAATTCACAGCCACACTATTACCATTTTTAGTAGCACCTATATTAGTAAAGTTTACAGGTAATGGATTAGCAGCAGCATTAGTGAATATCAAAGCAAAACGGTTGTTACCCTTACTTGCTGTATCTGATGTAATGTTAAATCCGTAAGAAGGATTTGCCCTCACATCATTTTTAACAGACAAATACTTATCAAACAATATGATTGATTGCGTAGTATCTAGTGCTGCGAAGTCGCTAAATGCTAATTTAAAACTTCCAGCAGTTGTACTGCTAATACCTAAGGTAACAGTATCTATTGCTAATGTGTCAGGGTAATAAGAAACAGCCAACCTATCAGAGCCCTTCAATGCGACGATCTGTTGAGATCCACCTCCAAAAGAAACTGCATCATTTACATTATAGTCTTTTGTACCTGAAGGTGTAAACTTAACCACAATCTCATCTAAACGAGTATCCGCAAGATTAGTAAATCCAACTCTGATTTGTTTCACAGGATTCGTTCCAAAGAATTTAATACGATTTGGTGTCGTACCAATCTTATGAGCCTCCTTGAAAGTAACCGTCTGTGAAGAACCACTTGCAGATTGAACGAAGAAAGCCTGCCCACTCTCCAAATTATTTACATAACCATCATCGCCTGTAGGCACATTCAAGGCAGTACCACCCGAATAAGTAGTATAGTTACCATTTGAGCTATTAGGACTGTATAACCACATGTTACCCGTTATTCCTGTTGATGCGTTTGCATTATCCGTACGGAATGCATCGAAATCAATCGGAGATGGATATGGATTTGCTAATAAAGTATATAGATTAGCAGGAACTGATTTTGTTGTCAAATCAACAACTACATCACCCGCACCAACTGTACCCTTTGCAGAAAGTGTTACTGCAACAGGAGCTGTCGGAGTACCACTAGCCAACTGATCTGTACAAGTACCTTGAGTACGATCCCCACGTATATTGATTCTATACCCCTTTCCAAGTACTAAATTATCAGTGGTAGTTGGAATTGGAGTCCAATGACTTCCTCCATTCATTGCAGAACCGTAATAATACATACTAGCACTAGCAGCTTGCGAAACATCGAAACCATTTGTATTATACTTGTCTGTAGAAATTAAACCATTTCCTGTTGTAGTACCACAAATTGTACCACCACTTCCTGAGCCAGTAATGTAGAAATTCTTCTGCCATGAATTTTGAATAGATACGCCACCCACTGCACTTCCGATGAAGCTATATTTACGAGCTGCCTTTGAAGGAATATATCTCTCAACAGTCACATCGCCCACAATTGAACCTGCAGATTGTGCAATACGTGCGGAGCCGCTCAAATCTGATTTAAGTGATAAGTTTCCTCCTGTAGTTAAGGTAGCACCACTTCCAATCGTTACTATACCCGCACTAGCGCCTGCAGTAATATTAACCGCATTACCAAGCGTAACTGACGAACTACTATTCAATGTTAAGTTTTTGATAGTATTGCTAGCAGGAGTTAGATATAAAGTTCCCGCTGAACCACCAATTGTTAAGCTAGATGATGCGCTTCCCGAAATAGTACCTGTTCCAGAAACAGTTCCGTTAATAGTCAATTTATTTCCGCCTAATCCAAGTGTTGTTCCACTAGCAATACTCAAATTGTTGACTGTTGTATCAGCTGCAAGAACAGGCAAATAGGTGGTTCCTGTAGGAATGGTAATATTATCGGCACCTGTAGGTACTGAATAGCTTTGCCAGTTCGCAACATTAGTGTAACTAGTACTCACCACTCCAAGCCATTGTCCTACTGTACCCGCAGTGATGTTACGAGCAGTCAAAGAGGGTTGCGATAAGGTATAAGCCGCCGCATTTGTACCAGAAAGCGTACTCGTACTTGTGATTGCAAGACCTGTTCCAGGTGTATTTTGACTATAATTATAAACAGGAACTAGGGTAACATTATCGCCACTTACCAAACCACTAAGCGTTGCACCAGAAACAGAGGCAGTAGCATTGCCATCGTATACCTTATTCGCTGTTGTTGCTCCTGTGATTGTAAGAGGAATTGCAGTTTCTACAATTGCAACATCGTTAGACAAATTTGTAGAAGCGGTGTAACTACTTGAAGTAGGATAGTATGTAGAAGCGACTAATGAACCTACAGAATTATAATTAGTGGTTACACTTGCACCATCTCTTCTAATAATTGATACAGTTCCTGTTGGTGTAGCCCCACTATTATTTAAACTAATAGTATAAGCTAAGCTAGAAGTATTTTGAAGTATGTTATAATATCTATTACCGAAACGATTAAAACTTACATCATTTGGTATTGTACCTGGGAAGTTCCCTTCAAACTGTTCAATAATTACTATAGAAGTTGGAGAAGGAGCCGAAGAATAAGTAAATAAAATAGGACGATATACACCGCTTTTACCTATAGGAAAGGAATAAGTTGTCGCAATTGGTGTGCTTAGTCCAAGAGGCCCATTCACATAACTGTTAGCAGAACCACCAGAAACTGCCCCTGCTGCTAAAATATCTGCTCCAGTAGCTGTTTTTACAATACCCTTAGTCAACGTCAATGTTCCATATAATGCGACTGTTGATAAACTTGACTTAAGTGTTATGCTATCGGTAGCATTCTGCGTATTAATTGTGAGGTTACCCATATAACCTGCCCCAAGCGTAGAATTTGTTAATACTACATTATGCGAACCAGGGAATGAAATACTTCCCCCACTTAAAACGATAGTACTACTCGTTGCTAAAGTCCCTGCACTAAATCCACTATAGGCGTTAACAGTACCTGCAGTAACATTATAAGTGCCATTGAAAGTGACAGTAGTTGACGCATCAACTGTCAATCCACCAGAATTCATTGAGAAAGCATTGATTGTTTGAGCAGAACCCACTTCAAATACACCTCCAGAGACTGATACACTACAAGTTGCAGGCAATGTATTTGTTCCTGACACTTTAAGTGTACCTCCCGAAACTGTAGTTAAACCTGTATAAGTGTTTGTACCAGTTAGAGTTTGTGTGGCAGCACCCGATTTGGTAATTGCTCCTGTACCACTAATTACACCTGCATAGGAAGTATTTGTAGAACCAGCTAATGTTAGGGTAGCAGCACCTAAAGTTACATTGCCACCAGTAGAACCACCTGTAGCCAAAGAGGCGATGCTAGTATTATAACCAGTAATGTCTAAAGAAACACCAGTCGTATTAGCCAAAGAAACTGCAGAATTTGTACCAAAAGCGGCTGTACTTCCTGCCTTTAAGATACCTCCACTTACTGTAGTGGCACCTGTATAAGTATTTGTACCTGAAAGAGTGATAGTTCCTGAACCAGATTTAGTAATAGCTACAGTACCAGAACCATTTTGAATGGTTCCACCAAACGAATACGTACCATTTCCTGCACCAAGAGTTAAGGTTGGTGTACCAGAAGCAGACTGGATTGTCCCTGTACCTGTTAGTGTATAAGCACTTGTGCTATTACCTCCTAAATCAAGGGTAAAGGTGCTTAATGCAACTGTACCTGTGGCAGTGATAGCAGCGTTAAGTGTAACATTTGCTCCCAATGTAACATTTGCAGGATTACCTAAACCACTAGTAGGAAATGGTGTAGTAGTTGCACCATTTAATATGTAATTAGCCCCTGCAGTAAAAGTTCTAGTTGCAACTTGAATACTACCTGTAGAAGTACCAACAAGTCCGTTTGTATTTGAAGAAATAATGGTCGAACCACTACTTGCTATGAATGCAGGAGTTACAGAAGAAGCAAACCCTGATGCGGTTGTATTCGTTCCTTTGACAATAGAAAATGTTGAGAAATCTAATGTTGCATTATTTGCTACTGTAACAGTTGCAACATTACTTGCATTGAATGAATAATTATTCAAATTTAGATTGGATGCCAATGTAAGTGTACCTGCATTAACATTTATATCAATAGGCCCATTCGTATTATTGAATGTACCAGCATTATTAAATTGCTTAGAACCATTCCCATTGAAGTTAATGATTGCCTTATATGCTGTAGAACTTTGAGTTAATAAACCACCTGAGGCTATGCTAAGATTACCTGATAGATTAAGAGTTCCTAATCCTCCAGTAGTGGCACCATAGTTTAGATTTAATCCACCTGTTGCTCCAATTGTCAAATTTCCTCCAACAGTGAGTGTACTATTTCCATCCGATGTATTGTTTAATCTTACAAATACTCCCCCTGAACTTGTTAGATTGAAATTTCCCCGAATATCAGTTAATGTATTATTCAAATTTAATCCAGTAGTCATACCAGTACAATTCCAAGTATAATTTCCAAAAGATTGACTAAACCCTGCTGGCAACACGGGCGATCCACCTGTAACGCCTGTTATGTTACAAGTTGAATTTATATCCCAAGAAGCTGTAGGTACTGTCCCTCCATTTACATTGTGTGTATATAAAGTGGTTGCACCAAAGATTAAAGAAGTGGCAGTTGCACCTGTAATGGTAGCCCCATTATTAGTTAGTACTGCACTAGCACCCGAAAAAGTTAAAACTGCATTTGTTGTGATAGTTAATGTAGAAGCAGAACTTAATTGTAGTGTTCCAGAAATGGTATATGCACCAGTACCAGTTGTCAAAGTACCTCCAACTATAGTAGTTCCTGTACCTATTGTTCTTGCTCCATTTCCAGAATTTGTAATGTTGTTGTAGGTTAGCGGAGTTATAACCTGCGTACTAGCAGATGCATAATCTACAGTAGAAGCAGCTCCCAAAGTTAAACTCGTATTTGAAGTAGTAATTGTTGTATTAGCTGCACCACTTAACCCATTCAAGTTTGTAGTAGAAATTGTACCAGCAACACTAATAGAAGCAGTTCCAGTACCAGTTTGACTGATTGTGTAATTTCCAGCAGCTAATGTAGAATTTACAGTTAAGGTATTCCCTCCATTTATTAAGACATTACCTAATAAAGTAGCCGTATTTCCTGTTGTGCTGATTGTCAAATTACCATACGTGCCTACCGAAACATCTTGTGCACCTGTAGTCCTATTGTAAATTACTGTAGAGCCTAAAGCAAAAGTTACTGAAGGACTATTTGTACTACTAAAAGAAGATGTAGCTGCACCACTAATTCCATTACTTGCCTTTTGTGTGTAAATAGTACCATTGATAGTTGCTGATGCACCTGTACCGAACGACATGGAAGTCGTAGCGATGTCTGCAAAACAACTAGAATTGAGTATGAACGAACCATTAGCTGCAATTGCAGGACTTGCATTGAAAGTCTTTACACCTGTTATTCCTGAAACCAACAAATTATAATAAGGATTCGCTGTGGTAATAGTCTGAGCCGAAGTACTGTTATACTCAACTGTAGAACCTGTGCCCAAAGTAATGGTTGGTGTATTTGTACTTACAATTGATGTAGAAGCTGTTCCAGAAAAACCATTGGTATTAGCCGTTTGGAATTTCCCATTGATAGTAGCAGTTCCACTTGTACCAAAAGTTAGGGTATAAGTACTTGCCGTAAGCGTAGTTCCTGTAGCAAGTGTAAATGTGTTACTATTACCTAAAACAATATTTCCTCCCAACGATTTTGTAGCGGCAATATTTTGTATAGTAAGATTACCATAAGTACCTGCGGTGACAGTTTGTGCGGTTCCTCCATCATAAATTACGGTACTAGTCGCATTCAAGGTACCAAATGTTGGAATTGTTGAATTCTGTAGAGTCAAAGTAGAACCTGCAGTTACATCAACTGTTCCAGTGTAAGCATACGCTGATGGGATAGTAAAGTTGATGGCAGTACCACCATTTCCTATTACGACTTTCGAACCACTTCCTGAAACTGTCCAAGTTGCTGCAATAGTAGGTGTCGTATTATTCACCATGTTATAAGTAGCATTTGCTGCTGTAAAATTACTTGGCGCAGAACCTGTACCATCCGAATTAGTTCCCCATGTACCTAACACATCTAAAGATCCTGATGATTTGCTATAATAGACGGGGTTAGAAGTAGTAGCAGTAATAACATTCGAACTTGCACTTGTGTTACTTGCAGTAACAGCCCTAACTACATAATTATAGGCAGTAGAACTTGAAAGGCCTGTAACATTGTAAGTGGTTACATTGCCAACATTTTGATTATTGAAGCCTGAAACGTAACTAGTGCTTGAAGAACCATAGTTTATCGCAACATCATCAAAAGCAAGATTTCCACTTGATTTTGTATAGGTAAACTTAAACTGAGTATAATTGCTAGCAGCCAAAAGAGTAGGTGTACTACTTGCATTATAAGTATAAGTCGTACCAGAAATAGGTATAGAGTTTGTAATACTATCAATCCGAACCCAAGATGATCCATTCCAACCTTGTATAAGTAATGCACTTGTAGCATTTGTTGAATTCCCTTTAATCCAAAAGCTTAACTGAGTAGCACTTGCAGCAAGAGTAGGGCTAGTTAAATATTCCCCATTGTTTGCAAAACCAGTTGAAGGAGATGCTGCGCCATAATTACCCGCCGATGTGTATCCACCAGATGCTGTACCAGACCAACCATTTGGAACATTAGTAGCAAATGGTTCACTTAAACTACTTGCATTATTAGTAATTTTATAAACATCTAATGCATAGCTAGTTGCACCAGTAACAGCCCCCCAATTGGCAGTAAATCCGCTTTGTGTAATTGAACTTGCGTCTGTTGCTACAGGCGTACCTAAGGTGACAACGGTTAATAAACCTGGACTTGTAGTTAAATAATTCGCATTATCTGCACCACCACCATTTACACCATTATAGCTATAGATGGCAAAATTATAGGCCACACCTGCTGTCAATCCTGTTACTGTAACAGAAGTTGTGGCAGTACTAGCCATTAACACAATGTAATTACTACTTCCTAAGTTAGTACCTGCCCCATAAACATTTGAACCTGCACTATAACCACTAGCACCATCTACCGGATTCTGTGAAACAGCAGCAGTTGGACTAACCACTATTAGGTTGTTACCTCCATTACCATTTGTAATGGCTAATGTGGCACTCGTAGTTGTATAGGAAGTAAGTGCTAGACTGCTCTGCGTAGTTGGTTTCGTAGCCAAAGTATAAAATTGACCTTGTAGTGGAGATGTCGTATTATAAGCAATACTACTTCCGGAACCATTATAACTATAGACGCCGTAACTGTACTGTAATGCATTTGTTAAAGTAGAATTTACAGCAGCACTTATGCTAGAACCAACATATTCAACAGTTGCATTACCAAGAGTAACACCTACTGTATAGGTAGTTCCTGTTACAGGATTAGTATTTGGATAAGTAGTACCCGAAGCTGTGGTTCTTAATACAATATATCCTGCAGCACCACCACTAGCAGCCGACCATCCAAGTGTCATTCCTGTTGTTGTGACAGCTGTTCTACTCAAGCTTGTAGGTTGTGTAGAAGGTGCAGTAGCTAAAGTTGTAAAAGTAGTAGCTGTACCGTAAGTATAAGAAGTTCCATCAAATAGATATGACTTAAAGGTATATCCTGAATTTGAAGAAAGACTACTGATATCCAATGTGTAGGCTCCGGTAGCAATACCTGCAACTGCAGTTTTAGTTACTCCTGTACCATTCACCAAAGGATCGCTATTTGTAGCAGTTAATGAATAAACAAAACCTTTTTCTGTTGTAGCAGGACAAACACCCAAAGTAGTCACATTTCCATTAAGTGTTGCTGTCACATCTGCAATAGCTGTTGCAGCATTTGTTGATACAACAGAAGTTACAGGTGTAATTCCTGTACCTGTTAGTGAACTTGTGGTGGTATTGCTGCCACTAGTAGTACTACTTACCGTTATAGTAGCAGACTTAGACCCTGCACTTGTTGGAGTAAATGTCACTAAATAAGTAGCAGTACCTCCATTTGCTGTAATTGAGGTAGAAGATAAACCACTAACAACAAATTGTGCATTATCTGAAATTACTGAAACACCTGCAGCATCAGTACTGCCAGAATTTGTAATAGTATATTGAATTGAAGTAGCTGGACTATTAGGACATGTATTTCCATTATCGGTAGGTATGCCACTAATTGTTAAATTAGGATAAGATGGAATAGTACTTACTACACTATTAGATATAACTGCATTTTGTGTAGTAGCGTTGTCTGAAGTACAAGCTATATTTCCAGAATAAGTTCCCGCTATAGTTGATGAAGCTATGCGAACATATATTGTTGTTGTATTGACCGTTCCACTTGAAGGAGTAAAAGTTAAAGAAGAGGCAAAACCAGAATTAGTTGAAGTAGAAACCTCAAATCCTGAAGGAGGAGTAACCACCAAATTAGCAGTCAATCCTGTACCACTAACTGTAAAACTCATATTACTAGAGGCAGTACCTGAATAGGTGGTAACAGAAGTAGGGGATAAAGTACCCACAGTAATTACAGGTGCTTGAGCTAATACAAAAATCCTAGCTGTGCTTGTAGTTGAGGACGAAGTAACAGAATAAGTAGATGCTGTGCCTGCAAGACTAGTATAAGTACCACCTACCGTAGCACTACTAGCAACAACATTATTCGATGAAATAGCAGAAGGGCGAGTAATAGAAACACTCGTATTTGTAAAATTGCCACTTGTAGTCATTTGCCAGTATTCCGTAGTACTCTTCGAATAAATAGTTGCATCAATACTTCCTCCAGGATTAGCAGCAAAAGCTTGTACTTGAGCAGTAACGCTACCTGCACCTGTAGTAGGATTCACTAAGCTAAAAGGATAATATCCACCACTAGTACCTATTGGATAGTTGTAAGTAGAACCCGATGCTAAACTAGCAGGTAATGTCCAAAGTATTGGACCACTTACATAAGTTGTACTACTTCCACCTGTGATAGCACTTGTTGATGTATTGTTAATTGTAATAGCACTAGCGGTTGTTAGTTTACCTGCTGTCAGTGTTAATACACCACTAGAAGACAAGGCTAATGCCCCACCTAGAGACACTCCACTTGCCCTATTGATAGAAAGATTTAATAAATCACTGATAGAAGGTAGCGTTAATGCAGCAGCACTACCAATATCTCCAATATAAAGGCTAGAACCTGTACCGCCCGTAATAGCCGAAGTACCACTTATTGAACCGTTAATAGCGAACCCATACCCATTGATAGCAAGGCTACTACTATTTGAGAAGGTAAGTGTTCCATTAACCGCCAAGTATTGTGTTTGTGAAACTGCAGCACTAGTTCTGTTTATAGTTAGATTATTTACTTGATAATAATTAGATCCACCAATTGAAGTAGAAGTTGATGTTATGAAGTTTCCTGTAGAAGCACCTTGAAATTCAAAGTTTGCGCCACTACTAAATCCTCTTGTAGCCGTTTGAATAGCACCTGTAGAACCAGTTGCGTTGATACCTGCGGCATTTGCAGTAATTATTGTAGAACCAGCATAAGCTTGAAAATTAGTAAAGCCACCTGCATCCAAAATACTATAAGTGCTCGTGTTTAGTGTGGCACCACTATTTACAAAGAAGCCATTCAATCTTGAAGCACTTGTTGATGACAAGGTGATGTTATTGCCTAGAGTAACCGTAGCACCATTCAATGCATAGAAATCTATAAAAGCATTACTAGTTGATGATACAACAGTGTGACTACCACTTGTAAAGTTGATAGCACCATACCAATACCAATAACCGGTATTGCCTGTAACAGTACCACCTGTAATATTTAGATTGCCTCCAAGATTCAAGATACCCGAATAAACATAATTATTAGCTGTACTTGTATAGCCGTTCAATGTATTACCACTATTGTTATTATCGTAACCAAACGATAATAAACCACTGCTTACCGTTAAAGCATTTGTAACCCCTACCGTGGCAATACCCGCAGTACCACTACTAGGGAAAGTCATATATAAATATCCCCCATTAATCGTCAAGGCATTAAAAGAGTAGGTCCTGTTTGTTGCATCATTTATTAAGTACAATCCGTTTGCACCATTTCCTGTATTTGTAACTGTAAATGTACCAGCAGTAGTAAAGGATGCATTATTGAAGGCAAGGAATGCAGATTGACTAGCACAATTCCAAGTGAATTTTCCAAAAGTTTGACCTAAGCCTGTAGGCATAGTAGCTGTAACCCCTTGTACGGTAACTGTTGAAGCGGCATCCCACAAAGCGGTAGGGATTGCAGGACTTGTACTGTAGTTAGATACATAACCTGCACTCGCAGCAAATTTGAAAAATGAAGTAGAGTTACCTAAATAACTACCTCCATTATCGGTTAAAGTACCTGTGATATTTAATATACCCGTGTTTATAGTAAGTCTTTTCCCACTATTGAGGGTTACTGCACCTGGTAAATTAAAGGTGTTGCCTGAACTAACATTTACATATAAAGCACTAGATGTACCTGTACCCGTACCATTTAGAATGATTGTACCATTATTAGTAATTGTACTAGAGAGACTAGAAATAGTAAATGGTCCAGAGATGGTTAAAGTTACACCTGCATCAACAGTTAAATTACCACCGCTAAGCGTAAGACTGCTTAAAGTTTGGTTACTACTCACCTGTAAAGTACCACCACTAACTGATGTAGCGGTTGATGATGAAAGAGTGGCACCCCCCGATTTATTTAGTTGCAATGTACCGCCACTAACTGTTGTAGCACCAGTATAGGTATTTGTTCCACTAAATGTAATAGTGCCTGTACCCACTTTAGTAAGAGTATAGCCACTTCCACCATCGCTTAATACTCCAGATAATGTGATATTGCCACTACTTGTACCAACACTACTATTGCTACCCAACGATATAGCCCCACTATAGGTAGCACCTGTTGCACTGCTATTGGTAATAGCACCAGCACTTGAGATACCTGTACCATTAATGGTAAGCCCTACTGCTTTAGCTAGTGTATATCCATTTAAGTCTAATACTGCACCACTTGTTACACTCGTACTACCTGTACCCAAGGGCGTATTAGTAGCATCACCAGTATTGCCTAATTTTAAAGTACCCGCACTAATGGTAGTACTGCCTGAATAGGTATTAGCTCTAGTAAGAGTCAATGTTCCAGCCGAAGTTTTAACCAATGAGCCAGAACCAGCAATAATACCTCCGTATGATACAGAAGTAGATGCCGCAACATCTAGCGTATTACTTGTTCCAGTAGATAATGTCATTCCACGGTTTGCATTTACAGAAACACCATTAAATCCACTGCCAAAGCTCAATGTACCGCCACCCAAGGTAATATAGCTCGAGTTAACTGAACCGGGAACAGCTCCCAAGTCGGTTTCTTTGTTCACTATTACAGTACCACCTGTAATATTCAAGCCATTATAGGTATGATTTGTGGTATTCGATGCACTAAAAAGAAAAGTGCCAGCACCCGTTTTGTTGAATGGCCCAGAACCACTAACCAAGCATTGCCCACCATTTGCAATATTGGTTCCACCTGTATTGTAATTCGTCCATGTAACGCCATTGGGCAAATCGATCGTACTAGTCGTACCAGCAAAGTCAATACTTCTATCACTTACAAAGCTTGCTGTAGAGTTCATTGTACCATTATTCAAGTAGATAGTATTTACTTGTCCGCCTAATTTACCTACTCCAAGATTTGTAAGTGTACCACCGTTTACAGTTGTCGTTCCTGTGTAAGCATTAGAACCATTTGTAATTGCCAATACCCCTGTCCCGTTTTTTACAATATTGTATGCCCCACTAATCAATCCCCCAAGTGTCAGTGTATCAGTAGATGCCCCATTTACAGTAATCGTTGGACTCGTTCCCAGAGTAATGGCACCTGTTCCTTGAGATAGACTTTTCGAATTGCCAAAAGTAAAGCTGGAATTTATATTAAGGGCATTGGTTATGGCTTCGTAGCTGCCACTCGTATTGTCTATCGTTGCTGTACCCGAAATAGTTAAAGCTCCCGTACCAAGTGCTGTAGCGTTGTTTACATTTAATTGCCCCGAACTTAGAATAGTGCCCCCAGAATAAGTATTGGTACCAGAAAGCGTAGTTGTACCAGCACCAGCAAAGGTTAAGTTTCCTGCATTTGTGTTGCTTATTACTCCACTTAACGTTAATGGTGCTGCTGCAATAGGTGCAAAAGTAGTCGTTTGACTTGTGCCTCCACCAATATCTACACTACCACCAAGAGTAATTGCACTACTACCACTTGTAGCAAATGAATAACCACTAGCACCTATTATTGTTCTACTTGGAGCAACACTAATAGTTGCAGGAATTGTCACAGATTTTGCCGCAGTTACTGTACTAGAGAAATTGGCATTATAAGCACCTGATGAAGGCCATACTACGCCAGGTGCTGTATTAGCAGTAAAAGTTGCCCCCGAACTAATACCCCAATTTTTTGTGGTATTGTTATCCCAAATATTATTGGTATTGTTTGCTGCGTTTCCTCCATTCCAAAAGTAATTCGTAGCTGGAGGCATTTGATATAATGTAATATTTTGTTGAGTACCAGTATAGCAAGCAAACCGTGGTGAACTAGTATTATATTGTAACAAACGAGTATTAGAACCAACATTGGTTAAAGTAAATGTTGTAGATGGATAAGCAAATGTCCACTGTTCAGTAGTTCCAGCAACAGAAGCTGCTGTGTTTGCTACATTACCACCTCCACTTGGGAATGAAACGTAAACTGAAGCAGCCTCATTATAAATAGTCTTTATGTTTCCACTAACCGTAGTTATTTTCCAAACAATTGAAGTTGGAGGATTGGTAATTACTCCTGATGAAGGGGTAATAGCAGTATTACCAAAATATGTATTCCCTCCACTATTTGTATTATTCATTGCGAAGGTCGTTCCATAAGCAATTACATAATACCCATCTGAAAGTGACGCCAAAGAACTAATTTGCGTAAATGTTCCTGTACCTGAATATTGCCCCTTCACCCCACCAACAAAAAAAGCCATACCCATCATCAATAGGGCAAGGCTTTTCATCATCAACTGTGCAATAGACTTTGTTGCAGTCTTCATCGTTCGTACATTGTTTGTTGTTTGTACCATTTGTAACATTGTATTTGTATTGTTAGCTGTAAACATGTTTATTATTATTATCCTATTAACTCAAATTGTATAACGCCACAAAAAAGAACACTCTTGCAAAAGCAACAGCTCCCATTTTTGTTCACAAATTTTTTTCAATTTACAGCAATCGATAGACGATTTTCATCAATAGATATTAAAAAATACAGACTCAAGTTGCAAAGTTACTGTCTGAATGCCGTAAAAATAGGGGAATTGGATTAATAAATTATTACCTTTTGAATGGATTAAGCAAATATTTTATAGTTAAAGCTGCAAAAATGTTAGCAAACGCTTAATTATTCACATATTATCACCAATTATATATAGAGATGATATTCTTTTCTTCAAAAGAGATAAAGGCGGAAAATTGAATCAGTTGTCTCTTTATTATCTTCAATTTAGCATACAACAAAAAGCGGAATGTCTGCCTTTGCAAACACCCCGCTTTAATAAAACACCTTTCAAATTTTAAGATTTTTCCCTTCTAGAATCTAGCCTTAAATTTAATTATGACCTTAGCAATAACTTAAGGTATCATCACACTCGTAATTAAACCTACAGGCCCCCGTTCGGCTCTTCTGTTTTCATAGCAACCTCTCACATAAAGGGTTTTTCCTGAATCTCCGTCTTTAAATGTCATGGTATAAAATGCAGAAGGAATATTTACGCCACTACCAAACACGATGTCTTTGTCTGCCAGAGTAGGTAGCCCAATATAACTTTCAAAAAACACTTTATTTCCTTTTGGCATCTTTCTGCTATTAGGTGTATCAGAATTAATGAGTTTGAATTTAATTAAGAGGTGAGAAATGAACATCACAATAATAACCGGGCACCATGTTGCAACAGGAATTGGACTTCCTGAATTGCGAAGAAATAACCTGAGTGCATACCTATCTGCAGTGGTCAATTTTTCTGGATTGATTTTACAAAGAACTGCAGGGAAATCCACCTTAATTTTTGCCTTTAATCTTTTTTGTTCATTAATAATAGCAGTTGTACACTGATTAGGGTCAATTGCCTTAGCCCTATTTATAGACCACGCGTCTACATCATCAACTAATAATGTTTCATCTACAGGTAATATTGCCAATCTTGTTTTATTGGCAAGAATTAAAATATAGATGATTAAAGCAACTACATAACTACTAAAATCAATGTCTTTTACTGGAAAACGTACTGAAACTGTCATAATAAATATTTTTATTTGTTAATAGAAGACTGTTTGAATAAACAGACATCTTATCTGTTTACATAAGCAGGTGATAGTAAAAATTGTTTCTTTTGAGAAAAACGAATTCTTTTCAGTCCTTTAAGAGACGTCTTTAAGGAATTAAGAGAACGCTTTAAGATAGTAAGAGAACTCGTAAGCATATTAAGAGACGACCTAATTAAGCGAAGAGAACTCGTAACTGAGTTAATAGACGATGTAATAGTATTAAGCGATTTCGTAATAAACTAAAGAGACTACGTAGATGAGTTTGCTGAACTCGTTAGTGAATAAAAAGACGTCTTAATACAACCACAATGCATCTTAAACTAGTAAACAAATGAATCATCCTGCCCTTAAGCATCCTTTACAATGGTGAACAGTTGCGATTTGAGAGAAGAAGGAAAGGTAAGCTGGTTTTAGGATTGGGTAAAAGAAAAAATCTGCATTCTGCACCAAAACGGTGGCAGTATTTAAATGGGCAATTTTTTTCACTTTTTTCATGTTGTAAATATCCCACTTAATAAGGAGTGGCAAATCTAAATTTCAATACAACCCAAATAATAGGGCAATAAACACAATATGATTCCGCATTCCGACAAATAAATCAAGGTTTTCGGTAAATTATTTAAATAATCTACAATATTTGACAAAATAAATATAAACAACAATACAAAATAACGGTTGATTAATAAGGTTTTGTAAAATAACATAGTATCAAATACTAGATTCCTTTGGCAATTTAAACTGTCTAGTTGTGTCGCAATTTCGAATATCTCATCTAGCGTACTACTAATAAATGAGAATGACCTGCTTTTCATTTCAGGTATATTCTGCATAAAAAAGAAAGAAGACATTTGTCGGAATTGAGTTAGGAGAAGGCAAGCCTTCTCCTAACTCAATTCCGACAATCACTTTACCTCTTACAACTCCTTTGCCTCACCAAACTGTAGTCTTACAGGTCCTACTAACCCTGCAGGCTGTAATTGACTATCCTTTTTATAATAATACCAATTTGTAAATGCTTTCCTTCCTTTAGATGGTCGTGCTTGATTTTTGATAAACCAATCAGGATAAGCCTTTAATGGCCGTCCCACAATTTCGTTTTTAAACATACGTTCTTTTCCAAACTCTAAATCTGCTGCCTCTTGTTCATCTCCTATCAGTCGATTAGCCCAATTATTTGTTACAGCAATATCAATCGTATTTATACCCACCTTCAATGCATCTGTTATCTCTGTTTTATAAGGAGGATACCACAATACACCGATGTTATTATTATTAATCGATAATTGAACGATGTCATTCACGGTACCCAAATCGAGCATAATCCTCTTACCTTTTGCCAATTCTTCGGCAGTGAGTTGTATCTGTTTAGTGTAATGTGCAGTGCCAGCAAAATAGTTTACTTCCTTGTTTTGATGTTTACTAAAATCAATCAATTCGGAAATGTCTAATTCAAACTTATCATTCATTTTTGGTTCAAATGCAACATGCCAACTTCCTGTTATTTCCTTTGCCGTCATTGGTTTAAAATCCAAAACCATTTCTTTTCCATCAGACATAGTTACTTTGGTAGAACTTTCTTTGTACGCGACAATCGAAGGCTTATTTTCCTTATTTGTCAAACTAATATCTGTATCTAATCCATTTGTGGCAACGAAAGTCGCATGAGTTGTTTTATTTGCTTGCTTTCTAAATACAACAAAGGCTGACTGTCTTCCTTTCAAAAACATTTGTACAAAAGTTCTTTCACCCTCTTCTTTCCAAACACTTGCCACTGATTGACTGCCATTTTCGGCCTGCCAAATTTCGGGTTGTAATTTATTTACCCTGAATGACAAATACACTTGCTGTGGCTTGCTATCTGTATTCGCAACAAAGTAAACGTGGGTATTGCCCTTTTGACGATGAACATATTTAATTTCCTTACTATTATCTGCTTTTTCAATAATAAAATCGGGCAAAAGCTTACATTTCTCAATGGCATTCTTTACAGAATTGGTCACCCATCCTTTTCCATAGCTATTCTCCGTTTTATTATTCCAAACATCAACTCCAATACTTTTTATTTTCATATCAGCACTTGGAAAATCTTGTAAACTAGGAGAGGCTTTTGGCTGAGGCGATACTACATAAGCACCCGCAACGACCAATTCCTTTATTTTTTCTGCAACAGCAGGAAGAATGGTATCTCCCTTTGGAAATACAATGAAGGCATATTTACGTCCTGATGGCAACACAACCTGATGATTTTCTACCTTTATATCCCTAACAAGAAAGTCATTGGTAGCCATTAAATCACTAAAACCATCTTGCTTATCTACACATAGATAATCGGCCACCTGTTCGCCAAATTGCAACAAAACCTGTGAACGACCAAGATAACTAAAAAATGCTTTTCCAGGTTCTGCCCATGTCTGATGCCTACTAAAGTGAGTACCCCACCATCCCATGCCCATGCCAGGTTGGTATTTATCGTCAAAAGGCTGATGTACCCAATGATGCAATACCAATCTATTTACCCCCGAAGAAAAAGTGCCATCAGCAGAGAGTTTCAAAAACTCAGGGTCCTCGGTAAACTTGGAATTATTCGGCAAACTCGTAAAAGATTCTGCACCAACTACCGTTTTGCCGGCAGCACGGGCAGCAGCAGGAATTGCACCATTGATACCTCCTTTGCCTCCTGTCCAAAATTCGCCCATAGGCAAATCGGGCAGACCGGCACCTTCTACCATATCAAATGGTCCTGAATAAGGTTCCCATTGAAGTTTAAGGTTATTGTCGTTACAAATCTTCTTCCCTAATTGCCAACCATTTTCATTGAAAAGTCGGTTAATCACATCTGTATAGTCCCATTCAAAACGCTTGGTTTCCTCTGCCGAATTAATGATTCTTCTTTGCTTACTATCTTTACTATTAGTTATAGGTTTACCAAACGAAACTAACCAAGGAATTGGATCATATCCTTTACGCTTGATAAATTCTTCTCTAAAATTAGCTGTCCAATTCTGATAACCCGATTCGTAACTGTCTATCAATAAATGCTTAAAACTCTTGCCAATATAATTTCCTAGGTTTTTCTTTAAAGGGTCAATCACCGTATTCCAATGATACTTACTAAGACTTGCATCCATCTTATCTACCTCTAATGCTTTGCCCAATACATCGTCGGGAACAGGATGTGGAGAAATCATTGTAGGACTATTACCAATCCTCACAATTTTCCATTTGCCAACAGGGGCATTCCAATTCACATTTCCATTGCCATCACAGTATGTTGTGATATTCACTACTTCCTTCAATCCAATACTATCGGCAATCGGTAGGGCAAGCATTACAATGTCCTTATAATAGTTAGCCTTTTTAGAATTTCCTCCCCAACCAGACTCGGTAGGTTTTTGAGGAGTAGGGACATTGACAGAAACATTGCTACCGCCTTCCACATCTATGCTCGACCAAACCAGTTTTTGCATCCCTTGCTCTTCCTTAATCCATGGACCACCCGTAGTTGAGTATCCAACCGAATTATGCAACCCAATTTCTAATCCTAATCGATCTGCTTCTTGTGCTGCAAAACGAATAGCCTCCCAATAGGCAGGACTGCGATAAGTTTGATTTGGCCAAGGTAAATTTTCTGTAGACGCATTTGATTCTTGTACGGCAGATGTTAGATTGAAGATTGTCGCCCCACCAATCCCTGCCGCTTTCATGGCTTCGAGGTCTTTGGTAATACCATATTTCGAGAAGTTACTACCCATCCAATGCCACCAAACATACGGCTTTGAATTGGTAGGAGGATTAAAAAAATCCCTTTCTAAATCATCAATTTGAACTTTACCCTTTTGGGCTTTTAAACAAACAGGAAAAAGGGCAATAAATAATATTGTTATGCTTAAATAGGCTTGCAATGTTTTATTAGTCATGTATAAACAGTTTTATGATTTGTTGTTGACCACAAAACTATTTGTAAAGTTTAATCGACTGTTATGACGCATCCTGATTTTATTAACTTTAAAAAGCATTTAGGGTACCTTGCTTCTTCATTGTTTCACTTTTAGTGAAGCCTCTCTTGAGAAGAATCTATTTAACGCTTCTTGTTTATAGATCATTTTAGTAACTAACTCAGTAATAAGAATCTCAATTAGAAAAGGTGAATTTCAAAGCAGACTAATTGGCTGTATAGATGATAGAAATACGTTGAAGTCAAACATTTTAAATTAATTCTTGAGTTTAATTTAGGGTTGGAATGCAATAGAGTCCTATTGCGAAATAATGGTTTAAAATACTTATTCATTACCTTGTAATAACATTAACTATTTTAACTTAATAAAAAATGTAAATTGCACCTGTTTGACTTTTCTGTGTTACAATTCAGGAGTCTTATAAAATAAGGTAAGAAAAGGACACGTAATTTTATTGAATTAATTAAGATGCACTTATAAGATTTATTAATCCTAGCGTTTCTTTTATACTAACCTCGTTGTAATTGTGGAACTCCCTGATTAGTAACATTTCCCTGTTAAATTAAAAGAATTACAACACAATAATTAGTCGAAAGCATTTATCAAAAAGGTTGAGACATGATCATTTTAATGAAAAATATATTTCTTGCAGAATTGCATAACTTTTCGGATAAAAAGTTAAAAGATAAAATGCTGCTGAGCGTAAAGCAATTCGAGTCTTTTTTTAAATCACCCAATAATTTTGATGTAAAGAAAATCCAAAGAATTCCATCAGACGAGAGTGACCATCTTTTTTCGTTTAAAATCAACTCAAAACTTCGCTTAATTTTCAGTGCTGAATTAGACAAAGAAAACGAACTAAATATCTTTTTGTTAAAAATGGCGAGGTAAGTTAGATAGTGGTTACAAGTTTATGAAAACATGACTAATGAGATAAAGTATTTATCTGCAATAAAAAACTTTTTTGCACCGCGTTAATTCAATCCCCGCTTAGCAATTACATTTGCGTTCTACTAAAACGGATACTTAGTGATAAGACAATGTTTAATCATATTGGGATGCCTAGGCATTGGAGAATTGATCGTATTTATTACGGGTATTAAACTCCCTTCAAGTATCATTGGCATGTTGCTATTAACACTTTTCCTCAAAATTGGATGGATAAAACTAAAATGGGTAAAGGGCATCTCTGATTTATTATTAAAGAACCTTGCCTTTTTCTTTGTACCTCCCGGAGTGGCATTGATGATTTATTTCAATTTAATAATGGCTTCATTTTGGCCAATAATCGTTTCGTCCTTTGTAAGCTCATTATTAGTACTAGTAGCTACAGGTTGGGTGCATCAGATAATGAGAAAAAAGACAAACGAATGAAACAATTTCTAGAAAGTGAAACGTTTGTAATATGTCTCACATTAATCGTATTTTTTTGCGCACAAGTACTTCAAGCTAGACTTAAATGGGTTTTATTGAATCCGATTATGGTATCGATTGCCATAATCATTTTAATATTGACTCTCTTGAAAATAGATTATACCATTTATCATCAGGGATGTAGGCAGATTGAATTTTTCTTGAAACCTGCAGTCGTTGCGATGGGTGTTCCTTTATATGAGCATTTGGAAAGAATACGGAAGCAGGCCTTGATAATTATCGTTTCTCAACTGACAGGTTGTATTGTTGGTGTATCATCTGTTGTACTAGTAGCCAAATTAATGGGTGCTTCAAAAGTCGTTATTTTATCACTTGCACCAAAGTCGGTGACTATTCCTATTGCAATGGAAGTATCGAAGGTCATTGGAGGACTTCCTGCTCTTTCTGCTGCCGTAGTTTCTGTTGTTGGAATATTTGGAGGCGTATTTGGTTATTTATTATTAAAATACATGAGGGTAACGAATCCGATTGCACAGAGTCTAGCAATAGGCACAGCTTTTCATGGTATTGGAACATCTAGATCGATGTCGATTAGTCAAAACTTTGGTGTTTATTCTAGTCTTGGTTTGATATTGAATGGAATATTTACTTCCATTCTAACACCCTATATGTTGAAGATTATGGAACATTGGGGATTGTAAGTGGTGTGTATTCGATTGTACGATATACGTTTTAAGAGGTACGTTACGACGAGCTTTTTATACATCCTACAATATGAGTATTCAATTCTTGATGAACAATGTGTAAAAAACAAA
Source organism: Chitinophagaceae bacterium (assembly GCA_947379895.1). Taxonomy (GTDB): domain Bacteria; phylum Bacteroidota; class Bacteroidia; order Chitinophagales; family Chitinophagaceae; genus Parasediminibacterium. Next base: position 43,285 of record CANCPA010000001.1, read on the forward strand.
CCGAACAAGTGTCAGTGTACTGCAATTAAGAATGTACAGCTTATATCGTATTACTTATTTTTCACTTACAGCTAATTAATCTATCTTAATACTCCGCCTTACAGCAAAAATTGCGGCCCTATTCTCCACTTCGATAATGGATTCAGTTCTAATTTTCAATTTATCTGAATTGTAAGCAAATACCATTACAGGAACTGCATATTTTTCTTTTGGTGCATATTCAACAAGCATCTCTGCTAACACTTCTTCATTAATAGTTGAATGAGTTTTATGATATTTCCATAAGAGTTCAGGATTGATTTCACCAAAATAAATAGTTGTCATTGGTTGTTTGACAACAGTTGTAACCCACTGATTCAATATAGGATTATCGTCAATTGCTTTCTGAACAGTAGCAATCAAAGGCATTAATTTGTTTTTAAACCAATCAACTCCATTTCCCTCCTTGTAACACTTAATTGCCCATTCTGCTGCCTGATTCCTGAATTCATCTATTTGTTCATTGATTTGCTCTTTTAACATCTTCATTTCTGTCAGCGTCAACATATTCAAATCAGGTATCTTTAAACATTCAATTAAAAAAGGCTCTCCCTTCTTAATTTTATCGATGCGTTTTATACATTCATTTTTGAAAAGATCTTCATGATAGAAACTTTCACCTAATAGCCAAATTGGTTTATCTATAGCCCTATCCGGCGCCTTATTGGTAAGAATATCAACTACATTTAAACATTCAGGTGTTGATTTCTCTGTTTCTTGAAAATAGTAATGCTCAAATTTACCTTTTTCACAAAGTGTCAACAATCCTGCATATCCAACTTTTTTCATGTCTGCGTCAATGTCATTAATCCAACCATTCATGATGCCTTCCATATCTTTATCCATCTTTATTGCGAGTAAAAAAAGATTCTTTGGTAAATGCTTCATCGATTTCTTTTGTTTCTCAAACTTGAAATAGCTTTCAAAAGCTTCGGCAACTTCAGGTTCATTCCTACTAAACTGATACACTATATTAACCTTTCGATGCAACGACAACTTCCGAAATCTTTGGTCAAGGAAAGAAAGCATGACAGATACTCCCATTAAATCAAACTGATTACTCAATAAATACCCTGTCCTTATTTGAAATACATTGGAAGGATCCATAAATTCATTATCGGGAAAGTCAAATTGAAGGCAATGCATAACTTTTATTTCGTGTAATGGTAGTCTATTATTAATCAAATTGGGATAAAAAAACAGTAAATCATCTTTATTCCTATTAATTCACTAATTTTTTATTGCCTACTCAACTTCAACTGTTATTTTTGCGACTCGTTTTTAAAAAGCAACTATAATTTATCTATAAAAAAAGTATTTGATGCAAAGAGATACAGTGGTTTTTGACTTGATTAAACAAGAATTGGAACGTCAACGTCATGGAATAGAATTGATTGCTAGTGAAAACTTTACTTCTCTGCAAGTAATGCAAGCAATGGGAGGAGTGATGACTAATAAATATGCAGAAGGATATCCTGGTCGTAGATATTATGCAGGTTGTGAGATTGTGGATCAAACAGAACAATTGGCAATTGATCGATTAAAACAGATATTTAATGTAGAGTATGCAAACGTTCAGCCTCATAGTGGTGCGCAAGCAAATGCAGCTATTGCCTTAGCCGTTTTACAACCGGGAGATATAACATTGGGTTTAGACCTTAGTATGGGTGGTCATTTAACTCATGGAAGCCCTGTAAATTATAGTGGTAAACTTTATAACGCAAATTTTTATGGCGTTGTAAAGGAAACAGGATTAGTTGATTATGAAATGCTTGAAAAACAAGCCCGCGATTTAAGACCTAAACTTATTATTTGTGGTGCAAGTGCTTATAGCCGTGATTGGGATTATAAAAGAATTCGTGCTGTTGCCGATGAAGTCGGTGCTTTGGTATGGGCAGATATCGCTCATCCTGCAGGTTTGATTGCAAAAGGTTTATTGAATAGCCCTTTCGAATACTGTCATTTTGTAAGTTCAACCACACACAAAACATTACGTGGCCCTCGTGGTGGTGTAATCATGATGGGTAAAGACTTTGAAAACCCTTTTGGACTAAAAGATCCTAAGGGAAATGTTAGGATGATGAGTAGTTTATTAGATTTGGCTGTTTTCCCTGGAATACAAGGAGGACCTTTGCAACACGTTATTGCAGCAAAAGCAATTGCCTTTGGCGAAATATTAACTGACGAGTTTTTGGTTTATCAGCAACAAGTACAAAAGAATGCACAAGCAATGGCTAAGGCTTTTGTGGCAAAGGAATACAACATCATCAGTGGTGGCACTGATAATCATTTAATGTTAATAGATCTTCGAAATAAGAACATCAGTGGTAAAAAGGCAGAACAAGCTTTGGTAAAAGCAGATATCACTGCTAATAAAAACATGGTTCCTTTCGATGACAAGAGTGCTTTCATCACTAGCGGCATTCGTTTTGGAGTTCCTGCTATAACAACAAGAGGTTTATTGGAAGCAGACATGCAATTTGTTGTAGATGCAATTGACAAGGTACTTACTCATGCAGATGATGAAGCTGCAATCTCTTCTGTCAAAAAGCAAGTGAACGATTTTATGACTCAATTTAAATTATACCCTGAACTTTAATTTTATTGAATATTATAAGCGAAAGTTATAAAGAACCACTTTATAACCATTCAATTACGCCGTTCAGTTATCAATTGTTAAATTATGATACAACGAATACAATCAATTTGGCTTTTATTAGCTTCTATTTGTGCATTCCTTACTATTAAAGTACATTTTTTCATTTTAAGCAGTAGCAATACCTCCGACACAACTAAGGTTGCAAATGGATTTAATTATTTTACTGCCCAAAGTAATGTATTGATTTTTATATTAACAGTGGCAATTGCACTTGCTTCAATTGTGACAATTTTTCTATATAAGGATCGAAAGAAACAAGTTTTTATAACTAGTTGCATCGCCCTTGGGGCTATTATTAATATCATACTTTATTTTGCCCAAATAAAAACTTTTATCGCAGGGCAATATGAATTGTCATTAACCTCATCAATCACTTTTCTTATTCCTCTGTTATTATTACTTGCCGTAAGAGGGATCTGGAAAGATGAACAATTAGTAAAAAGCGCAGATAGACTGCGGTAGTTATGCATTATGAGTTTTAAATAGGAGTTAAAACAATAATTGTCACTCCAATTTTTAATCACGGCTCATATTTCATAACTAATAACTTATTGAAAGAAATTATGCTACATATAAGTAAGAGGGGAAGGGAGATGCCTAATTCCCCTATTAGAAAATTGGTGCCATATGCTGAATCTGCTGTACAGCGTGGATTAAAGGTTTATTACCTAAACATTGGACAACCTGATATTGAAACGCCTCAATTGATGCTAGATGCCGTACGAAATAGTGATTTTAAAATATTAGAGTACGGTCATAGCGCGGGAAACGAAACCTATCGCAAAAAATTAGTAAAGTACTACAAAAGTGTCGGTATTGATATCGAATATAATCAGATATTAATCACAACAGGTGGAAGTGAGGCATTGTTATTTGGCTTTATGGCCTGCTTCGATCCGGGTGATGAAGTCATCATTCCTGAGCCATTTTATGCCAATTACCATGGTTTTGCTGCGGAAGCAGGTGTAGAAGTTGTAACTGTGACCTCTGATATCTCAACTTCATTTGCGTTACCTCCCATCGAAGAATTAGAAAAGAAAATCACGCCTCGCACTAGGGCAATTGTGATCTGTAACCCCAATAATCCTACGGGATATGTTTACAGCAAGCAAGAAATGGAACAACTAGGGGAGATGGTTTTGAAACATGATTTGTATTTATTTTGTGACGAAGCTTATCGTGAATTTAATTACGAAGGAGAAATACCTACCTCATCTTTAAGCCTTATCGGCGTTGACAACAATGTGATAATGGTAGATACAATTAGTAAAAGATATAGCGCTTGCGGCGGACGAATTGGTGCATTTGTTACCCGTAATAAGGAATTGATTGATACTGTCATGAAATTTGCTCAAGCTAGATTATGCCCTCCTGGTTTTGCTCAAATGGCAGGAGAAGCAGCTCTTGATTTACCTAGCGACTATTTTGATATCACTAAAGCAGAATACAGAAGCAGAAGAGACTTGATTGTATCTAGATTAAATGCAATGGAAGGCGTCAATTGTCCTATGCCTAGTGGAGCTTTTTACTGTTTTGCAGAATTACCAATTGACGATGCCAATAAATTTTGTCAATGGCTATTAGAGTCTTTTAGTTATAAGAATTCTACTGTTATGCTCGCACCTGGACCAGGCTTTTATGCAACACCTGGACACGGAAAAAAGGAGGTTAGGTTTGCTTATGTATTAAATAAAACAGATATTAATGCCGCAATGGATTGCTTAGAAGAAGCATTGAAAATATATTCTGGCAAATAAATTGCAAGATGATACTTAACTTATTTTATTTCGCTTTTCAGAAGCAACTAAAGTAATAAAAGTATCATCTTTCTTTTTTACAATATATATTTGATTTTATGAAAATGGTTAATAAATATGTCTGCTTTTCCTTTTTAATCTCCCTATTTTCTGCTATTTTCTGCTATGAAGCAACTTCTCAAAGCTATAATGCATTTAATGGGTCGGCTTATGCTGGAGTATTAAGTAATTTTATAAACCCTGCTAGCGCTATAAACACCCCTTATCAATGGGACTTCTCCTTATTGGGTTTACAAACGAATACTTCAAATAGTGGTATCAGTATTGCCAATCTCAATAGGGCTAATTTAACGCCCAAAAACATAAAATACATACTTTACCAACCCACAACAGGTTCAGACAATAGGAATATAGACAATTGTTCTGACCTACATTTATTCAACTTTCGATATGCGTTAGATGAACTTCAAAGTGTCAGTTTTGGGATGCGAGTAAGAACCTGTAATCACATTGGGGCATCTCCTTTTAAATATAATCCTACAATAAAAGACCTTAATTCATTTTTAAGTTATAATGCTGACAGAAGTAAAATTCCATTTAATCTAAATGTATCAAACGAAGCATGGACTGAAACCGACTTAGGCTATTCCCGAATACTTATAGATAATGATGAAAATAGACTATCAGTGGGTGGAACATTACAAATACTGAGGGGCTTATCAGGTGTTGCAATAAACATGTACGATATTACTTATCAGGCAGAACCTAACAGAAACATTTTAACTAGTGGGGGAATAACTAATATTTATTCTGCGAACTATTCTGAAATGGATACCCAATATTCTACAATTAAAAATCTACAAAGATTTAAGGCTGCAGCAAAATTTGGAATAGGTGCAAGTTTTGGCTTTGAGTATATTGTTAAGAAAAATATCTTTGACGAACCCTTTAGCCCTCAAAACTACTATTGGAAATTTGGTGCAAGTATCATGGATATTGGTAGCAACAATTTCAATACAAACAGGTTCTCATTCGATGTAAATACACCAAAAGATGGCCTCACTGACACAGCACTAATTAACCGCTTTAATAGTCCTTATGATTCCGTTAGTAATATTACGAACACGTTGTGGCAAACATTTCAAAAGGGCAGTCACCTAAAATCTACATTTAAGATGAGTTTACCCACTCGTCTAGTCTTGACTATAGATAAGAGTTTGGGAAATGATTTATATGTAAACCTAATGGGTAATATTAATTTTTATTCCCATGACATCACTGATATCTATCATGTTAAAGCAGTCGAATTAAATCGCCTTACATTGACTACACGTTGGGAAACTGAACATTGGGGAATTTATCTTCCACTTGAATATACTGAAAGAAAGCAAGTACTAATTGGAGGAGCAGTAAAAATTGGACCTTTAGTGGTTGGCTTACACAACTTGAATTGGCTGAATCACCTTCGACTCGAAGAGTTTGAAGGCGGAGGCTATCTCGCCTTGCATTTTACACCTAAAATTAAAAAGAGACATCACTATCTCGATTGTTATGATGGAGCGACAAACGATAAAAGTGAATAGTTGAATTCAATTAAAACCTTTAAGATACAGGTTTAAATAAATTGATTTATCACTCCTTCGTAAGACTAAACAAAGTAAGTTTCTTATTCTGTTATACATTATTTCACTAAAACTCATAATCAATAGTATTATTTATTTACTTTGTTTCGATGAATTATCTACAACTCTTTTATTATGCTTCAGATTATTTTATCCGCATTTATAAACAGCTTGCGTTTATAAAAAGATTTCTACTACCAATTGTTGATGAAGAATGTAATAAATTCAATTACCATCCATCAAAGAGAGAAGCAGATAAAATTAAATTTTACTATCCCTTATTCAATCATGTAGTTAATTGTGAAAATTACCTGACCATTAAAAATCGTGGTCTTTCGAAAATTGAAACAGAACGTTTAGGGTATATTAGTGTTTGGGCAACTCTTTATGACGACTTTATAGACGAAGAAAAATGGAGTAAAGAAAAACTAAAAAAAATATTTGAGAAAACACTTCCTCATCAGGAGAGAACGCCAAAGATGCAGGTGTTTATGGCAATGGATGATAAATTAAAAAAAATATTTACGCCAACACAATTTTATACAAGCAGCCTGAAATTAGCAATAGATTGGCAGATAGTTTCTTCTATTCAATTAAACAGTACAATCACATTAAAAGAGGTATTACATATTTCGGATGTTAAATGTGGTAATAGTTCTCTGTTATGGTCTAGTATTTTAGATGAAGATTGGTCGGAAAAAGATAAGAGGCTTATTTATCAAAGTGGATATGTGGGGCAACTTGTCAATGATGCATTTGATGCATTTAAAGATATTCAAGATGGAGGCTATACCTATATAAGAAAGACTAATTCGATAGCTGAGGCGATTGAAATTTTTCTTGACGCTTGTACAATACTCAATCAAACGATTATGAGTTGTGATGCTCCATTAAAGTATCGCTTAAAAACAATTAGACGAATGGCATGTATTCATGCTTTTGGATTTGTTGCCTTACAGCACCTTGAAGCAATTGATAAGAAATATCCAAAACCAATTGATTGGCATAAGGTGGAACGCCGTGATTTAATAACAGATATGGATTTGTGGAGAAACAGGTTAAGAATCTTTAAAAATGCGGTCTTTTTATCTAGACTTTAGTTTAGTTGAATTAAACAAGAAATCAGTTTTGCCTTATAAATTCTACGAAATAAGTGTTTTGACTAAATACTAATTAAAATAAATTTAATTAGGGATATTACATATAACCTTTAACTTATAAGGTAACCCTAACATTATACACCTCAAACCAAAAACTTCTTTAATTGTATTGCGGATCAAGTGGATAATTAACCATTAATTTATACTCTCCGTCAAGTTCTCGCAAAGCATCTTTCCAAATATTTTCTGGTTGTGTTTTAAATAGAATTCGTTTACTTGCATTGGACAAAATCCAACTCTTATCGCTAATTTCATCTTCAAGTTGCCCTTTTCCCCAACCACTATACCCAACAAAAAAGCGTATTTGGTGTGATTCTATTTGCTCACTCTTTAAAGATTCAAATACCTCTCTAAAATCACCTCCCCAATAAACCCCATTAATAATTTCGATTCCTCCTGAAATTAATTGAGGACACTGATGAATAAAATGTAAAGTATTTGTTTGAACAGGTCCACCATAAAAAACAGGAAAATCATTCCCATAAAGGTCATCAATCAAATCGCCTAAAACATGTTCTTGTTGTCGGTTCAATGCAAACCCAAAACTACCATCATCTTGATGGTCACAAATCAAAACAACAGTCCTTACAAAGTTGGGATCTTTCAAAAAAGGATCAGAAATAAGCAAGGTGCCGGGATTAATAATTCTTTCCATAGGAGAAAAGTAAGGAAATTATTTTAAATATTATAACAAATACACCGTTAATTTGTATGTAAAGCTATAATTTATATTTCAGTAGCACTATTCAGTGTTTATATTTGCCCCCGATGAAGAAAACTTTACCCATCATTGTAATATTAACTTCGCTTTCATTGCTTGGTTTAATGATACTTCAGGCATCATGGCTCAACAATTTGTTGACACTTCGTCGTGGGCAATTAAATAATAAAATAAATGAAGCAGGCGTTTCTGTGGCAGTAGAATTATACAATGCCACAGCAACAACTCCGAGCTTAAAAGTGAAACCATCTTTTGGTTTTAACAGATTTGGGCGCAATATCCCAATGCTATTAAATCCTCCAACTGTTGAGGAGAAATTCAATATTGAAGACATTCATAAGAAACTAGAAAGAGCATTTAAAAAACAAGAACTACAAGATATCAAGTTCGAATTTGCTGTGATTAATAGCAGTGAGGACTTTGAAATGAAGACACAGAATTTCGAAGAAGCCTATTGGGACACTGTATCTAACAAGAGACTTTTTGTGGGAATTGGCCCCGAGTCTGCTGCCGATTTGGAAGGTATTAGTGCTCCTGAACATCTGATTATTATTGTACCAGATTTTACAAAACAGATTTGGGGATCGTTACGTTGGGTAATTTTGGGCGCAAGTGCATTTATGCTTGTTATAATTGCTGCTTTCTTTGTAACACTTCGTACACTATTTAATCAAAAGAAACTTGGAGAAATAAAGAGTGACTTCATAAATAACATGACGCATGAATTTAAAACGCCTATTGCAACAATTTCGTTAGCAGTAGATGCACTTAGAAATGAAAAAGTTCAAAACGACAAAGAAAAACTAAACTACTTTACAAGTATAATTAAGGAAGAGAACAAAAGAATGAACAGGCATGTGGAGAGTATTTTACAAGCAGCCTTGCAAGAAAAACAAGAACTGCAATTAAAGCTCACTTTTATTCATATTAATGAATTGATTGCAAATATCCTCGACACTTTTGTATTGCAACTAGATGAAAAAAATGGTGAAGTTGAAATTAATTTAAATGCCAAAGACGACTTATTAAAGGTTGATTCGGTTCATTTTACTAATATGTTTTCCAATTTAATAGACAACGCTATTAAATACAGTGCTGATAATGTTCGTATTAAAGTAACGACTCAAACTACCCATAACTTTTTGACTATCATTGTACAAGACCATGGAATTGGAATGAGTAAGGAAAATAGCAAACGGATTTTCGAAAAGTTCTATCGCGTACATACCGGAAATGTTCACAATGTAAAAGGCTTTGGATTGGGAATGAGCTATGTTAAAATGGTAGTTGATTCGCATAAAGGAAAAATAAAAGTGGATAGTACACTCGGTAAAGGAACTACTTTTACAATAGAAATACCCCGAAAAATTGAAGATAAATAGTTACACCTATTTTGAATTGATACTAAAAGTTAAATCACATCTTTAGTTAAAAAATTAAATATTTAGGGCAAAATATTTTTTTATAAATTGCCGACACGAAACACATCTAAATGAAATATTTTATTGCTACATATATTTTACTTTATTCATTTTGTACACAAATACACGCTCAAGCAAGATTGTCTGTTGGAATTAAAGCAGGTACAAATACGCCCGGATTGGGCATTAACAGTTCTGACCCTGTAATTGATGGCTTTAAAACTATTTTAGAGCCTTACTATGGCATTGTATTAGAAACAGGCTTGAACAAAAAATGGTCGTTACTTACAGAAGTTAATTACGCAATTTTAGGCATCACAAAAAACGGAAGTCAAGTAGTGCCAAAAAGTACTTATACTGGCTATGAATTTGGTACACTTATTTTACCCGAACATGTGTATGCTAATTTTTACAGCAAAATAGAGCTTAATTATATCGAAATACCATGTATGCTGAAATATAATTTCTATCAAAATAAAAAACTAAACATCTTTTTTAATGCAGGCCCGTCAGTGAGTGTATTGCTCAACGCCAAAGTGAATACCTCAGGTAAAGGGAAAATTTATTCGGACGAAGCTCATAAAACTACTATTACACCATTCAACTTTTCATTTATTCATGAAACAGATCTCACCGATTGGTTTAATCCACTCAATTTTGCATTTCAAGGAGGGGCTGGATTAACTTACAAAACTCATACTGGAGATTTTTTTGTAAATCTAGAGGGCAATATTGGCTTAATGAAAATACAAGCAGGTAATGGAGATGGTTCAAACAATACAAAGGCATTAAACCTTTCTGTGGGATATCTATACCATATTTGGCAATAAAAGGCTGAGTTAAAATACGAATGTATAATTGTTACATTTTGTGCTCATAAACTTAGACAAACAAATTATTTGAATTAGCTATAATTTGTTGAAAAATGATAATGCAGATAAAAGGTATGAATAATTAACTTTACTATTTAGTCTATTGTAGCCACTCATTTTCAAATTTATAATTTACTACCCCATTTTTCATAGAACGTCTTGTGTGTAAAAGGGAAAGAGTTTCGCAGAATTTCAATTATTTCATCGAGGATTTCCAATATCTGTACCGGACCTTCGAAAGTCGAAATTAGGCTTTCGAAGGTCCGGTACAGATATTGGAAAAAAAATGACTTTTCTTATATTTTCTCCATCAATAATTCTATTCCCAGAATATGACTTTCGAAGAAATCAGCGACATATTCTAAGACAATTGACTAACAATTCAATATTTTGTCACTTTTTAGCTCTTTTTATGTTAATGTTTTGCCTTTTAGAAATAATACTTGTTCTTTCAAGCAAATACTCCTTGTATTAACGTAGTTTCACTGAGTTACAATAAAAAAATGTAATAACAACGAACGATGACATTACATATGTTAGTCTCCCGTGAATATAAAAAAAAGAATACAGTTGATAAAGTTCCATTTTATCAAAACATTCATGACCTGATGAGCAAAACAGGATCTCTTTTTGCCGATCCTCTCGTAACCTATATAATAGGTAATACTCAAATTGGCAATTTCCGAAGCGCCTATGGTATTGCACAGAGTCATGCAATTGGAACTGCTTCTTTGATGCATGATGCAGAAGGCATTTGTGAAGCAACAATAGATATTTGGGCAGATTATGTAGATCGTGTTGCGAAGGGGTCAAAGTCAATCATTGAATCAGCAGGTTTCAAAGCTACGGCTGGAGAATCTACTCCGGGTAAAGTTACAGATCAACCTGTAATTGAAACTGTAAACCCAAATGTAGAAGGTGTTATGAATTTTGAAGTTGAATTGTTGGAGGGAAAAGAAAATGTATTTAATATAATTGTGGCTACCGACCTTTCGGGTGTGTCACAAGCAGGAAATGAAGTTATTTTCGCACCTATTGCAGGCGTTACCTATTATACGGCCTCATCAATGCAAAGGAAAATAAGCATGGGTGGACTGCCAAAGACTATATTACTTTATGCACTTTGCTATTCTACAAACAGGGCCGGGAACAGTGTATTAAGTAAAATTATTCACTTTAGTTGTTAGCATTAGCTGAGAAGAGTCTATTTTAAATTACAATTTTAGTTTTGATTAAATTAAACCGTTGACATGAACGAATGTCGACGGTTTTTTCATTTTAACCCAGATTACAGCTACTATCAAATTGAGGAAATTAGCGTAAATTGAAATATATCAATTAATATGTTGACTACTTAAACACCCTCTATTTGGTTACTCTAAGTACATACATTGTTCATTAACAGGTAGTAAATACTGTTTCACCGAAAAGTTGATTCTATAAACTAAAGTTTTCAATCAGGTAAATATCTTTGGCATCGGGTTTGAGATATTAATAGAATAAAATCAGACATTAAAGTTATTATCATAAATAGTTAGTTTTGGTTGCGGCTCCGATTTTTATCGGGGCCAATTTTTTTTAGCCCCCTATAATCGAAATTTCATAATAAAGTGGATAAGAATGATCTATTAAAAAAAAGGTTTCATTTTAAGGTGATTATACTCGATGCAAACTCAGAATTAAAAAGAAAAATAAGAGCATCTATAAATAACCAGCAGTTAAGTATCAGAAATAAGTTCTGTTCAATCTGATTCTTAGTACAAAACCTAGTACCTGTAGAGGTAAAACCACCTTAATAGTATTGGAAATGAAAAAGTATTTCAGCTATTTTTATTGAGATAAAATAACAAATCAAGGTAGATTCAAACTAAACAAACTAATTATTTAATTTGAAGTAGACTTAGATTGGTATAATGTACAATTAATTAAACTTGTTTTGAAGAGAAAGAAATAGTATTCTATAAAATTAATAATGGACATACTTTATCAACTTTTCTTTATATAAATCAGTTTTTGAGAGGAATAAAACATCGTTTTGTTAATAAAACGCACTTATTATTAGGATTTTGTCAAACTTGGAACGTTTTATTTGGAATATTAGCTGTCAATCCTATACATTTGCACAAATAAGCAACTGAAGGGAACGATAACCGTTCCCTTCTTCTTTATACATAATGGCAGTAGATATTGTAAAACAAATAGAAGATTGGTTACACGGAGTATTTACCGACAACCCTACATTGTTTTTGGTTAGCATAAAAGTGAAGCCTACAAACAACATTAAAGTATTTATTGACGGAGATGAAGGATTCCCGATAGATATGTGCGTTCGCATCAATAGAAAGCTTTATAAATTGATTGAAGAAAACGGTTTTTATCCTGAAGGAGACTTTAGTCTTGAGGTTTCAAGTCCAGGACTCGGAGAACCTTTAAAACTTCATAGACAATACACAAAAAACATTGGAAGGGACATAGAAGTGGTTTTCACTGATTCAAGCATTAAAGAAGGAAAACTGATTGCAGTAGCCGAATCAGATATTATCATCGAACAAACAGAGGGAAAAGGTAAAAAAGCAATAGTTCAACAAATAGTGATTCCTTTAAGTAACATAAAATCAACAACAGTTCAAATAAAATTTTAAAGTATCAATTAGAAATAAAGACTTTTTAGATTATGGCAAGTATTAACTTAATAGATGCGTTTCAGGATTTCAAGGATGAAGAAAAGTTAGATCGTCTCACTATGATGAAATTGGTTGAGGATGTTTTTAAAACATTACTCAGAAAGAAATATGGTAGCGACGAAAACTTTGATGTAATTGTAAATGCTGAAAAAGGGGATTTAGAAATTATCCGTAGAAGAATGATTATGGATGATGACGATGTAAATGACCCATTAGCAGAAGTTGCATATTCGGAAGCGACTAAAATTGAGCCCGATTTTGAAGTGGGAGAAGAACTATACGAAGAAGTTGATATGCTTGACTTCGGTCGTAGGGCAATCCTAGCTGCTAAACAAACTCTTGCAGGCAGGATTAGCGAAATGAAGAAAACAGTCTTAATTAAAAAATACGAAGACAGAATAGGAGAAATTATTTCGGCTGAGATTTATCAGGTTTGGAAGAAAGAAGTTTTATTACTTGATGAAGAAGGTAATGAATTAATTCTGCCTAAATCAGAACAAATTCCTAACGACTTTTATAAAAAAGGAGATAATGCTAGGGCTGTTATTATTAGAGTTGATGTAAAAAACAACAATCCTGTTATCATACTTTCTAGAACTAGTCCTTTATTTTTAGCTAAACTATTAGAAATAGAAGTTCCTGAAATTTATGATGGCTTAATAGCTATCAAGAAAATTGTTCGTGAACCAGGAGAAAGAGCAAAAGTTGCAGTAGAAAGCTACGATGATAGAATTGATCCTGTAGGTGCTTGTGTGGGTATGAAGGGTAGCAGAATTCACGGCATAGTTAGAGAATTAAAGAATGAGAATATCGACGTGATTAATTTTACTAACAATGTTCAATTATTAATTCAACGTTCATTAACGCCTGCGAAGATCAGTTACATGAAAATTGACGAAGAACGCAAACAAGTAGATGTTTATTTGAAAGCAGACCAAGTTTCATTAGCGATAGGAAGACGAGGCGTAAACATTAAATTGGCTTGCGAATTGACAGGTTACGAAATTGATGCATTCCGTGAAGATGAAGAACAAACTAGTGAGTTTGACATTGACTTGGATGAATTTGTAGATGAAATAGAACCTTGGGTTATCGATGAATTCAAGCGTGTAGGTTGTGATACTGCTAGAAGTGTATTGTCATTAACACCTAGTGAATTAGAAAGAAGAACTGACCTCGAAAAAGAAACAATTGCCGATGTTATTAAGGTTCTAAAGGAAGAATTTGAAAGAGAAGAGGAATAATCTTCGTTTTTTTAAGTTTAGAAGGTTACTTTGTGGTTGTTAAAGGTATAAAAAATAGATACTACCATGTAAAAGAAGAAGTTTTTTTGTAACAAAATAATATACAAACGATTATACTAAGGTATAATCTGTGGATTAAAAAGCACTGAATGTCAGAATTGAAATTACCTAGATTATTGGCTGCGGCTAAAGAGTTTAATGTTGGGCAAGATACCCTAATAGACTTTTTGGCAAAAAAAGGATTCAATAAAGAAGAATTGAAGCCTGCTGCAAAGCTTACTGAACCTATGTACTATGCTTTGCAAGGTGAGTTTCAGAACGATAAGCAGGCAAAAAACAAGGCTGATTTGGTCGAAATACCTAAAAGCCAACAAAATGAAAGGAGAAAACGTGATGAAGAAGATCTTTCTTTTAGAAAAGATTTCAAGAAACCTCTTTTCAAAGAAGAGCCTACGAAAGCAGACAATGATGTAGTTGTTCCTTCAGGAAAACCTGTTTCGGAAGTTGAAAATAAAGTGATCCCTCAAGCAACCTTACCTGTAGTAGAAAAGGTAGCACCGGGTGTAATTTGGGATGAAATTAATAAAGTTCAAGAAACGCCAAAAGTTGTAGTAGACAATTGGGGTTCTGTCGTTAAAATTGAAGCTCCTGAATTAGAAGGACCTAAGATTTTAAGTAAGATAGACTTATCTGCGATTGATTCATCTACAAGACCAAGAAAGGCTTCACCACGTCAAGAAGAAGAAAAGGTAGAAGCACCAAAAGAATCGGTTGTTTCTCAACCTACAACTCCGGTTTCAGTACCTTCTCCACCGGTACAAGAAGTAGTAGCGCCAATCGTCACAGTTGAGCCTGTAAAGGAAGTTGTTAAAGAAACCCCTCCTGTAGTTAAAGAAGTAGTAGCAGAAGTATTGGAACAAAAAGCACCTGCTATTGAACCAATTATTACTTCGCCAAAGCCTACTGCGGAGATACCTGCTGTAGAAACGCCTATAATTGCGGCAGCACAAGTTCATTTTGAAGAAAGTATTTCTACAATTAGTCCTGTTGCAACAGAAGAAGCACCTCTAATAGAAAATATTCAGGCTGAAAAGTTAACGGGACCAAAGATTTTAGGAAAAATTGAGCTACCAGTTGATAGTGATACAAGACCTAAACCTTCTAGTGCCGAGGACAAGAAAAAGAGAAAAAGAATACCTGTTGATAATAGAAAAGTTGGTGGTGGACATCGTCCTCATCATCCTAGCAACCAAGGGTTTAATCAAGGGCAACATCCAAATCATGGTCAAGCCATTGGTCAAGGGCATCATCCTAATCAAGGATTTAATCCAAATCAAGGTCAAAGTACTGGTCAAGGACATCATCCAAGTCAAGGATTCCATCCAAATCAAGGTCAGAATCAAGGACATGGTCATTTTCAAAACAGAGGACCTTATCAAAATAATCAAGGAGGATTTAACAGAGATCGTGAAAATAGACCTGTAGGTTCTCCAAATCAACATCCAAATCATCCACCTCAAGCACCTGGAACAGGTACAACAAGACCAATTGTTCCTGCAAACAATCGTGGTGGTGGATCAGGAGGTGGTGGATTTAATAGAGATAATCGTGGTGCAGGAGGTGGTGGCTATAACCGTGGTGCAGGAGGCGGTCGCGGTGGTAATCGTAGAGATGATAAGGAAATAGATGCAAAAGAAATTCAAGATAAGATAAAAGAAACACAAGCAAAACTTGCTGGTGGAGGTGGACGTGGAAAAAGCTTGAAGGCAAAATACCGTAGAGCAAAGAGAGAAGAAGCCGCCGAAGCAATGGGCGACATGGAGGGAGAAGACAACAAACTACAAGTAACTGAGTTTGTTACTGTAAGTGAGTTGGCTAACTTAATGGACGTTAGTTTTGCTGATGTGATTGGCAAGTGTATGGGTCTTGGAATCATGGTTAGTATAAATCAACGTCTTGATGCAGAAGTTATCGAATTGGTAGCGAGTGAATTTGACTATGAAGTTGAATTCCTAGGCGTTGATGATATTGAAGAAATGGACGAAGATGAGGAAGAGGAAGAAGCTGCTGAAGCTGAAACTCGTCCTCCAATTGTTACAATCATGGGTCACGTCGATCATGGTAAGACTTCCTTATTGGATCATATACGTAGTGCAAATGTTGTGGCTGGAGAAGCAGGTGGTATCACACAGCACATTGGGGCTTATGAAGTAACGCTTCCTAATGGCAAAGCGATTACATTCTTGGATACTCCTGGTCACGAAGCGTTTACTGCGATGCGTGCTAGAGGTGCTAAAGTAACGGATATTGCTGTTATTGTTGTTGCAGCAGACGATGCGGTGATGCCTCAAACAAAAGAAGCAATCAGTCACGCACAAGCTGCAGGTGTTCCAATGATATTTGCAGTAAACAAGATTGATAAGGATGGAGCTAATCCTCAAAAAATATATGAACAACTAGCCGGTATGAATATATTGGTAGAAAGTTGGGGTGGTAAATATCAAAGTCAAGAATTATCCGCTAAAAAAGCAATAAATGTTGATTTGTTATTAGAAAAGATATTGCTTGAAGCAGAATTATTAGATGTGAAAGCAAATCCAAAAAAAGATGCCACAGGTTCGATAATTGAAGCATCATTGGACAAAGGACGTGGTTACGTTGCTACCATACTTGTTCAAAATGGTACGCTACGTCAAGGCGATTTGTTAGTTTCAGGTCAACATTATGGTCGTGTAAAGGCAATGTTTAATGAACGTAATCAACGAGTTAATGAAGCACCACCATCAACACCTGTAGTTATATTAGGCTTGAATGGTGCGCCACAGGCAGGAGAAAAATTCAAGGTATATCAAGATGAAGGAGAAGCTAAGGAAGTAGCAACTAAACGTGCACAGATTTCTCGTGAACAAGGTCTTCGTGCTAGAAAACACATTACTTTAGATGAAATTGGTCGTCGTTTGGCACTTGGTAACTTTAAAGAATTAAATATTATCATTAAGGGGGATGTGGATGGTTCGGTAGAAGCATTGAGTGATTCGTTACAAAAACTATCTAATCAGGAAATTGCAATTCGAGTAGTTCACAAGGCTGTAGGTCAAATTTCTGAAAGTGATATCTTGTTAGCAGCAGCCTCTGATGCAATTATTGTAGGATTTAATGTTCGTCCTTCTTCTCAAGCTAATAAATTAGCAGAAAATGAAGGGGTGCAAGTTAAGATGTACTCAATCATTTATACGGCTATTGATGAAATTAGAAGTGCAATGGAAGGTATGCTTGAGCCTAAGGTTGAGGAAAAAGAAGTTGCTACTGTTGAGGTTAGAGAAGTATATAAGTTTGATAAAGCAACTGTTGCAGGTTGTTATGTTCAAGAAGGTAAGATTAAGCGTGACCATAAAATTCGTGTATTTAGAGATGGTATACTTGTATATCCTCGTCAAGAAGGTGGATTTGCTGAATTAGGCAGTTTAAAACGCTTTAAAGACGACATGAAGGAAGTTAATAACGGATATGAGTGCGGATTGACTGTTAAGGGCTTTAGCGACTTAAATATCAATGACTCAATCATTGCTTATGAAGAAGAAGAAGTTAAGAGAACACTTTAATGAAAACTGATTTATAAGTTTCAAATAATAAACAAATAATAAAAGCGAACCCAGATTGAGTTCGCTTTTATTATTTGTCTACTTTATTTTAATGGATATAGCAGATAGTATACTTGCTACTAACATATATTTTGAAAAATTAAACCCTATCTCACAAATAAATAAAAATAAATTTGAATTGATGAATTATACTGAAATTGAAATACAGACTATTGATGTTGTTCTAATTGACTTATTGGTTGCTGAATTATCTTCTATTGGGTTTGACGGTTTTGAAGAAACAGAAATAGGTTTAAAAGCATTCTCTTCTGAAGATAACTATGATAAAGAAGCATTTAAATCAATAATCAATAAACATCAACTTCAATTTACTCAGATAGAGATTCCTCAGCAAAACTGGAATGAATTATGGGAAAGTAATTTTAGTCCAATAACTGTGGAAGACTTTGTAGGCATTAGGGCATCATTCCATGAAACATTAATAAATGTTGCGCATGAAATAATTATTACACCAAAAATGAGCTTCGGAACGGGTCATCATGCAACCACTTATATGATGATGTTATTAATGAGAGATATTGATTTCAACAAAAAATCGGTATTTGACTTTGGTACTGGAACAGGTATTCTTGCCATACTTGCAGAGAAATTAGGCGCATTAGATATTGAAGCAGTTGATTATGATAATTGGTGCATTGAAAATTCAATAGAAAATATTGAGCGAAATAATTCAACTCATATAAAAATTTCAAAAGCAGACAATGCAGTAACAAATAGAAAGTTTGACATTGTATTAGCCAATATCAACAAAAATATAATACTCGCAAATATTGAATCTCTAACTATTGATGCAGCAAAAGGTAGCCAAATTCTATTGAGTGGTTTACTTGAGGAAGATGAAAAAGATATATTAGAAGCAACAAATGAAAAAGGGTGGCATTATACCAAAACAATTAAGAAAGACAAGTGGATTGCAATTCAATTTAAAATGCCAATTTAGTCAATAAGGTGTGGCGATATTTTAATACTAATTATTTTGTACTGAAAGATATTTTTAGCAACACTTATTAAAGAGCAATAAATTTTTTCAAGAAATGAGTTGTCAATTAAGCAGCAATAAACAATGATGTACCCTGTAAACTCCTTCTAATTCAAAGCTGTTTTCTATATTCGTATTAGACGGAAACTTATATAATAATACTACTAGATAATACTAGAAGTTATAACAAATCCTTACACCCAAAACTAGATTAGGAACCACGGTTTTTCCACCGTTTGCATCAACAATTTGTCGAATAGAAAGAATGCTAAAATCAATAGGCAAATCAATTGTATCGTAATTCTTATCAAACTCCTTATAATAGGTAGTTACGTCTCTAAATCGAATGCCTAGTCCACCATATGCATCAATAGTAAAACCCTTATACAATTTTTTCTGAAAGCCATATAACAGATTTAAAGAAAACACTTCCTTTTTCACCCCAAATCCATCTTTTCTCCCATTTGCACTATCCTTATTTGGATAATATGTAATCTGAGGATTGTGATAGTTTTGAAAGAAAGAGGCATTTATAGCAAAATAAGATCCTTCCATATTCGCACCATTCTTTTTAAAATAATGCCTCAATTCTGATCTTAACTTATAGCCCCGGGAAGCTACAAAACACGTATCTAAGTTTTCACTCATACACTCCCTATATTTGATTCCTAATTCATTATACCACGAGAGTCTATTAGAAAGTCTCACTTCAACACCTCCTTGTATTGTTGGAAATCCAATGTCATCTATAAGTGGTAATGGAGAAAACTTTATAGAGACCTTATCAGTTTGAGCGAAAAGTGAAGAATAAACGAATAGGAAAAGTAACAGGAATAAACAGGAAAAAGAAGGGAACTTTTTCATCTTAAATAAATTTCGACCAAAGTAATACTAAAATATTATCCAAGATTTATTATCTAAGACAGAAAAGGAAGAATAACCACAAATCGATGTTAAAAATAAAAAGTTAGGCAATAAAAGCATGTTATAATGGCTTATTCTGAATATACTTTAATCAATTCTCCAAAAAGATGAAGAGGACCAACAGTATATATTTAAAAGAAACTTTGAAGCATTTAATATAAATCAATGCCAAATTTTTAAAATAAATCTATTTGCACCAACACATATATTAATAACTATCTTAAGAAAACTAGCCTTTCAGATTAGAGTTTTTAAACCCTTCTAACAACTGCTTAGATATATTTAATAATTTAGTCTCTTCAAAATGATTAACCATAATCTGTAAGCCAAACGGCAATCCATTACTATGCTTGAACAAAGGGATAGAAATTGCAGGAACACCTACAAGATTGGCATAAACAGTATAAATATCAGCTAAATACATTTCAATTGGGTCGTCACTCTTCTCGCCTATCTTAAAAGCTGTAGTAGGTACGGTGGGTGAAATCAATGCATCATAATTCTTAAATAAGTCATCGGTAGTATTACACAATAACCTTCTTACTTGCTGAGCCTTTGTAAAGTAGGCATCAAAATAACCTGAACTCAATACAAAAGTCCCTAATAAAATACGACGTTGTACTTCCTTACCAAACCCTTCACTTCTCGACTTTTTATAGAGAGCAGTTAAATCATCGTTCTTAGCAAGTTTGGCACGATAACCAAACTTGACTCCATCAAAACGAGAAAGATTACTACTCGCTTCGGCAGTGGTAAGGATATAATAAGTAGGAACAATATAAGGCAACAAACTAAAGTCAACCGCTTCTACAATATGACCCTGAGCTTGTAAAGAGGCAATATATTCTTTTGTCTTCTCTGCGATTTCCTTATCCAATCCATCGTGTTCGAGGACTTCTTTGAAATAGGCAAAACGATATTTTTTGTCAGAAACAACTACTTCATTAGAATATTCAGGAACAGGTTTAACGGAAACAGTACTATCAAAATCATCTGACCCAGAAATTACTTCTAGGACGATAGCCGTATCATCAATATTTTTAGAGAATATACCTATTTGGTCGAAGGAAGATGCGTAGGCAATCAAACCATAGCGGGAAATACGTCCATAAGAAGGCTTCATACCAACAACACCACAGAAATCGGCTGGTTGACGAACAGAACCTCCTGTATCACTTCCCAAAGAAACCATACACAAATCTGCTTGAACAGCGACTGCAGAACCTCCCGAAGAACCACCTGGAACACGGCTTTCATCAATTGCATTCTTAACAGCCCCAAAAGCAGAATTCTCATTGCTACTACCCATTGCAAATTCATCGCAATTATTACGACCAATGATGATGGCACCTTCTGCCAATAACTTTTCTACGGCAGTAGCATTATATATAGAAGTAAATCCTTCCAAAATCTTTGAAGATGCAGACACCTGATGTCCTTTATAACAGATAACATCTTTTAAGGCGAAAACAACACCATGCAATTTCCCCAAAGGCTTTCCTGCCATTCTTTCGGCATCTAACTCTGCAGCACGTTGCAAGGCCTCCGTTTCATAAACTTCTAAAAATGCATTTAGTTGTTTATTATTGGCAATATTGTTCAAATAATATTGTACGGTTGTACGACATCCATCGTTATTAAATGCTAAAAATTGCTGATATTCTTTTATTGAACTATACGCTGACAAAACCAATTATTTTATGATTACTTAATTTGTTACTACCCAAAGTCTTACCACAAAGTCAACAAGGCAAAAACAAGGAACACAAAGTTTTAAAATAAAATGTTTTAAATTTCCTTTCTAAAATCCTTTTTTAAAACTTGTGTTTATTTGTGAACCTATGTGATAATTGTGGTAAACCTCCTATGTTGTAACCTTTATATTTTTAATAAGAGAACTATTCTAAACTCAAGTATCTTTTTGTTAATTCTATCACTTTATACCCTAAACCATATACCCTAAACCTATTACTTTCTTAACTCCACTCCGCTTCCTTTTCTTCCTTTTCCACTTTTTTGCAAAGTAATATACTTATCTCATACAAAATGACTAGAGGGATGGCACAAATAATTTGACTCAACATATCAGGAGGAGTTATTGCGCCTGAAACAATCAAAATGATTAAAATAGCATATTTCCTAACTCTTCTTAGATAAGATGCACTAACAATACCAGCCTTAGCCAAGAAAAACATGACTAAAGGCAACTGAAAGGCAAGTCCTGCACCGAGTATTAGGGGAATTACTGTATTAAAATAGCTATTAATTGTCCATAGGTTTTCAATACTATCATCCAAAGAGAAGTTAGCAAAGAAATTGACTGTGTAGGGTGCTAAAACAAAATAACCAAAGAGTACGCCAAGAAAGAATAGAAAGGACACCCAAAAGATGACTCCTCTAGTACTTTTTAATTCAGTAGTTGTTAATCCAGGTTTGATAAAACTCCAAAACTGTAGAAAGACGTAAGGGAATGCTAGTATGAATCCTCCAATTAGAATGATGTTGAAGTAAACACCAAATTGCCCACTTACAGCATTGCTTTGCATTTTAATATGAATAGGTTCCAAACATAGCTTTGAACCAAGGTTTAATCGTTGACTTAAATCGCAAAGAAAGCGGTAGGTAGGAAAATCAGGATGAATGGGACCCATCAATATTTTCTTTACAATGAAATCATTGAATACTGCCATCAAGATGGCACCAATTGCAATTGCCCAAACACATTTGAATAAATGCTTTCTCAACACATCTAAATGCTGAATGAATGACATTTCTGTGTTTGACTCGTTATTAGGTCGCCTATTAAATAAATTCAATAATAACTTTATCACACGCTGTAAAATTTTTGTTACTACTCAATAGTTTTTACCACAAGGAACACTAAGCTTTTCACAAAGAAACACAAGGATTTTAAAACACATTCTCAAATTTCATTAGAAACTTTTGTGTTCCTTTTTTCTCCATTGTTTACTTTGTGGTAAACCCTCGGAATAGTAACAATTTTTTATATAAAAAAACCTCGCAGTAATTAATTGCGAGGCTATTCTGTTAATACATAAATTAATTATCAAGAGATAATAATAAAATTACTTTGTAGTAGTAGAGTTTTTGTTATCAACTGAATCATTTACATGATCTGTGATTTCTCTTTTTACATTGTCTTTAGCATCTTTAAATTCTCTGATACCTTTTCCTAAACCCTGCATTAGTTCAGGAAGTTTCTTGCCTCCAAACATCAATAAGATGAAGAATGCAATCAATATGATGTGTGGGCCACTAAATAAATCCATAACACTTAATTTTAAACTTTGAAAAAAACAAAGCTAAGAGTAATATTCAGTTTTGTCAGTGTTAAATTTTATAATTTCTTATAAAATTAATTATTTCACACGCTTTTCCTTGATTCTAGCGCTCTTACCACTACGTTCACGTAGATAGAAAAGTTTAGCTCTACGAACTTTACCTACCTTATTCAAAATAATTGAATCGATATTAGGAGACAACAAAGGAAATAAACGCTCTACACCTACACCGTCCGAAATCTTACGGACAGTAAAAGAAATAGTAGCTCCATCACCTTGAAGTTTGATAACATCTCCACGGAAACCCTGGATACGCTCCTTGCCACCTTCAACAATTTTATAATTAACAGTCACATTATCACCTGCCTTAAACTTAGGGTGATTCTTCTTAACTGTAAGTTGATCGTGTATATATTGAACAGCTTCGTTCATAACTTTAAATTTTTTCGGACTGCAAATGTAGGGTTCTGATTTTATTAATCCAAAAAAGTTTTTTATTTTATTTGGAAAACTATTTCATCAAGCTTATTTAAGGCCTTTATTGCTACTATTTAATAGGTTTTACCTCAATGAAAATAAGGAAAAAACAAAGAAAACAAGGTGTATAATTAAATAGTTGGTTGACAAGAATCACAATTATATTCTAATCCTAGTACCCTTTGTGCAAACTCTTGTGCACCTTGATGTAAAATTTCCCAATTATCCTTTAGAAAGTAGCCACATATCAGGTATATAAACATGATATGTATCTCCCAACCATTTAGTAAAAGACCATAACCACTTTGAAGAAACGATACCTTCTTTATTCTTTACTAATTCTTGAAAACCATCATTCATTGCATCCTCATATTTAATACAATAATAGATAGGGGTTTGAGTTTTAGTCTGTATGGCATTTAGAAAGGCAACTTTATCTTTAATAATGGTAAATTGCAACTTATTCTCACATAGAAAATGATACTCCAAATTACTTTCTGTTGTGTAAGGGCTTTGCTTATAACAGACAATTGGATTGTTAGATGAATTAACAAAGCGATTATTTATTTCTCTAATGAACTTTACAGGTTGCTTATAAGGTTCTACAGCTAATAATAGTACAAATAATAGGTTGATGCTTATTGAAAAAGCGACTCCTCCTTTTATCAACCATCCATAATATTTATTTGTCCATAAATTACGTACAAGTTGTTGTGTTACCAATGTACTTCTATATCCTTCCGCAGCAAGATAAACCATGAAATACATGACAGGGAATACAAACCGTTCCTCCTTATGACCTACCATACTATGCCCTACAATAAAAAACAACATCGCTATTGCATAAGGGTTTTTAATATTTTTTAGACTCTTTGCAAACAACCCAAATATTCCAAAAGAAAGTAAAGGAACTGTTAGTGCAGCAAGAATAGCGATATAATACCACCACGGGGAGGTTCCGAATGCTGCGGCTTTTCCTAAAACTATATTGGCATAATAATAATTATAGGGTGTGAAACAAAATTTGCCATAAAAACTTGTATCTAGATACATATTGATGGCACAACCTATTAGAAACCCAATTTTGATGGCTATCATTTTTTGCCATGCCTTTGGATTTGTTATTAATACCCATAATCCAAGCCCTATAAAGCAAAACGCCACTTGAAAACGAAAGAAGAAGGAGAAACCCATGATGAGTCCTGCCAATAAAGACCAACTTAGCTTTTTTTCAATCATACTCTTTTCTAGTATTAATATGGAAAAAAGCAAGGTCAATCCTCCTAATGCCTCTGCACTAAAACTGCATCTTAAAAAAGGGACGATGCCTAAGAAGTTGGTTAGTAATAATAAGATGAAAAGGTATTTTTCTTGATAAAACTTTTTTATAATCAGATAATTACACAAAACAAATCCTGCAATTCCTACTATTAAATGTACAAAAGAAAAGATAAAAAACCGATTTGAAATACCGATTAATGTCATCAATTTATAGAACCAAACAAATAAATAGGGCTGTATTGATGGTCTTATTTGAGAAGAGAATTCCCAAGGAAGTGTCTTTACAGATGTAAGTCCGAGTTTATAGGAGGCGAATTCTATTATCTGAAAATATTCATCAGAATGGAAGAAGTAGGTATTCCAAGCTGTAAGCATTTGTATGATAAATGCCACTATTAATAACAGAATAATTTTTTTATCGATAAATCGAAACATCGTTGCTAGTTGTCGGTTTTAAGTTATACGTTTTAAGTTATACGTTTAAAATTTTAAAAACTTACAACTTAAAACGTATAACCTACAACTCATAATTACCAAAGAAATAGTGGGAGTAACCAAAACGGAGATACATAGAACGGGTTGTAGTATGGCTCGTAATAATTATCATAATAGGTCGTTTCTTCAACCACAGTTTCCTCTACTTGATTGTTATTATTGGCCGCATTATATTGTGCTTCTTCCGCATTTCTTTTTGCCTCTTCTTTCAATATATCTGTCAACAGATTAGCTCCCTGTTCTATGATATCTTGAATAACATCATCACCAAGTTCTGCAGGCTTAATAGCTGTATCACAAATTTTCTCAATCTCATTCCAAATAGCACTAGATACCAAATCCATTTGCCACCCCGTAGCCTGAGTATCAAATCTATTTTCATTAATAAAAGACATAAAAACAATCTCGGCAGGATTCAATTTCTTGAAGATAGCAACGGCAAGACGTACATCATCAAAACGATTATCATTTTTATATCTATCCCACTCTGCATCGGTATTAAAGTCAAAATATTTACTAAACGCAAACTCTCCTTTCTCCAAATCTACAAAACCATAGATATCATATATCTTAAGGTACTCGGAATATCGCTTCATGAATAAATCAAAGGCTTCCTGTCCCTTTTGGGTGACTGAATATTTATTATTACCTACAGATAAATACCCTTTAGAAAGCAATTCTACCAATAATGGTTCTATTACTTTATCATCGGGTTGTGCAATAGCTGTAAATACCCTGCCCTTATTTATAATTTCATCTAACAGGATAATACTTGAAAAACTCTTTTTATCAATATCGCTTACGTACATAGATTTATGATTAGAATGATTATTTAGGTAATAAGTTGTAGGTTGTAAGTATTAGGTTTTTAAAAAAGAAAACAATTGTAAAACAAATACATTTCCAATAATTTAAGTTGCAAACCCACGCCCCTATACCTTTTACCTAATACTTATTACCTATTACTTACAACTTTACTTGCCTTCATTTCTTTTGGCCCTTATCGCATCTAATGCTGATGTGCCCGAAGAAGTCCCTAATATCTTATTAATTTCTTGTTCCGACGACAAAGTAGTATCCCTTACTTCAGCATAAGCCTGTGACCTAAATTCTTGTGCAGTTACTTTTGAGTCCATTCTATCCAATGTGCCCATTAAGCCATCAGTATCAACATTTGACAATGTCTTATTTATTTTCTCACTCACATCTGCAGTCTTTGCCCTTGATTTCAATAGATTAATTCTATTTTCAGCCTCAGAAATTCGATCTTTTAATTGTTGAATAGCCGTTTCCATTACTTCTAATGCCTGTTCTTCCTTGTTTGCCATACTTGCAAATTCATCAGCATGTTTAATTGCTTGTTGTCCACTTTCAGCAGCAGTTTCTGCGAGTGAATTTCCTTTAGCAGCGTCTAATTTCCCTGCCTCAACCATATCTAGCAAGTCATTCGCCTTCTTTTCCCACTCTTCCCCTTTTGTTCTTGCTTTATTTTCTTCAGCCCTATGTTGCAAGGCAGCTGCTTTTACTTCTGCTTCTCCGGCTATTGCTTCCTGATAATTCTCTTTTAACTCACGCAATACCTGATCTGCCATCTTAATTGGATCTTCAAATTTATCTACTACGGCATTTGCTTCTGACTTACCTATTCTAAAAATTCTTTCAAATAGTCCCATGATTGTATTTATTTATATAATGATTAAAGTGATTTAAACTTTTGATTTAAGTGATTTAAAATAATAAACTAAATGATTTTTAAAATTGGTTATACTCATAACTCATATTCCAAAACTCATAACAACTTCCTATCTTCTCCTTCCAAATGAGCTTCTGCCTCCTCCAAATGAACTTCTACCTGACCCAAATGAACTTCTACCACTTGAACTACTTCCAGATCCAAAAGAGGAACCACTCGAACTACTTTTTCCAAACCCTCCTGAACGAACAGGCGTAGAATTATCTCTTGCAGAAAAAGAACGTTGCGAACGTGCAGGATTACTTAAGCTACTACGAGAAGGTGTACTCGGACGAACTGAAGGACTACTACTTCCTCCTACGTTTCTTGTAGTGCTATAAGTTCGAGTTACAGTTCGGGTTGAAGATGTCGCATATCCACGATAATAAGAAGGATAATACCCATAATGATACATCGGAACATAATATCGGTGAGGAGAAAACAAATAAGCTAACAATAAAACCTCTCCCACACTTATATGTGAGTGATAGGAATAATCCTGACCACAATAACTCGGGTTCCCTTGAATATGCATATCTGCCGCATTATTATCGGCCTGATTTCTTGTAATGGTAAGGGTTGCCACATTGACAGAATTGTTTTCATCCACATCATCTGTCACCTGAATCTTATTTTCGGTTTCAGTAACTTTCAGAAAATCAACCTTGCCATCCTTATTCAAGTCAAGATTATTGACGTCGTTGCCATCTTGATTGATTTGATTCTCTAGTTGACTAGGGTTCGTGGTTTGTCTAACAAGATTTGCAAAATTATTGACATTAAAACCCGGCAAGGCAGTTGATTGAATTGACACATTGTTTCCTTGCCCATTATTGCCATTCGACCCACAACTAATTAATAGAATGAGTAAGCCGAATAAATAAAATACATGTTTCATAACTAAAATTAAAATTCGAAAATACATATTACGCAATCATAATGCCACAAGTTTTTTTATTATTGGTAAATTTTTAATTTAATAGGCAACTTAACGGTCAAATAAATCACTTACAGATTTATTTAGCTTGATTTAATATCAAGCAACAACTCATTTAAAATGCCTAAATATTAAAGTCTAAATAAAAATTATTGAAAGTTCAATTTGGAATAATTTAAAATCACTCTTTTGCAAAAAAAAGGGAAGAATGTATACAACATCTTCCCAATTGCCGTTCGGCTTTGATTTATATTTTGCTCGAAGCAGATTATACCTTAACCAAAATCATTCTAATATTAAATAAGATTAAAAAATAGTGCCTCTTAAGTATAATTAACATCCTCAATAATGAGTCTAATTGTCGAAATTTAAAAATTTACTATATTAAAATGAATACAAGGCCGCAAGAACTAACTGAGTAGCACCAAAACTCCTATTCCCACTCTTATCATGATACAAACTATTTGTATTTCCTTTATTTGTATTTTCTAGCATAATTTCTTGCTTCAAACTTAAAGGTCCTAGCTTTACATTACTTGTGAGGGTATAAATATTATAATATCCTGTAGTATAACTATCAGAAAAGGTTTTCTCTGTCCGTTCATTATATTCATAACGTACACCAACAGAATAGCCTTTACATAAAGCTTTCTGTCCATAGAACACTAAACTCTTAAATGAAGTACCGGACGTACCTAATGCACTATCCTTTGCGCTATAAATGGTACCATCTACCCCAAGCTTTACTGTAGAACTTGGACTATATTTAACCTGTAAATTAGTATGAGTCCCATTCGCAATTTGTCCTTCTCTCCAATAGGCTGCACTTATATCGAGTTGATTAGTTGGGTGAATAAATAGCTGTGTGCAAAAATCAGATACCCAATATCCTGTTAAGGATGCGATGCCATCATCTGCAGCTCTTGCATCTACTGAATTGTATAGCCCAATTGCCCAATTTACTTTATCAGAAAATGCGTAATTCAATTTAATTCCTCCTGCCCTTTGAAATGAATTAGCAAATGTCAACTCATAAGATTTTGACATGGAATAATTGAAATTATCCACAGATGCAATTCTCTCAAAGCTTTGAAATTTATACATAGCTCCTGCAGTAACTGATAAAGCATTTGTAAATTGATAAGTCAAATACAAATTCTGAATTTTAAAAGAGTTCTGTGGATTATTACTCTTGTAATCTGAACGTGCACCGAAAGCAAGGTCAGAGAAAAAAGTGGTTCGTCCAACTTTCTTCTTAAGTTTTAAATTGAGCATACTAAAATCTAATTCATTTAGCTTATTACCCAAAATATTATTTGGATAATCAGGATTAGGATTAGTTCCTGCACGCTTATTTGTATCACTCAAAGCAAAATCATACTTGTAATATAAATCTGCTGATCCTGAAATCTGTAATGCAGATGAGTCTTTGCCATGATTTTGTGCATGCAATCCACCTAAATAAGCTGTGAAGACCAATATAACCAACAATATTTTTTTCATATACAATTTGTTTAATTTATTAAAATGAATGTTAACCAAAACAGCTTCCTAGAAGGAATAAACTGCGGCTAAAACAAATTGTACTGAGCTATTAGTTTTCACACTAGTTTGTTGACCACCCACTGTTACAGGATTTTTTTCTATAAAAGGAGAATACACATTCCCTTTATCAGTCAGGTCGTATTTCAATTCTTGTTTAAAGGAAAGTGATCCAACTTTTTCGACACCCGTTAAAGTGATAATATTATAATTCTCTTTTAAATAGCCCAAACTTGCAGCGGGAGTAACGTAAGCTGCAAGATTAGCCGATGCATTCTCTTCTCTTTGCATGTGTTCGAAACGCGCACCTAAGGTAAATACACTATTAAAAGGCTTTTGAATATAGATGGCCTCGCTTGTAAAGTTATTATAACTATTAGCAAGTTCTGTCGCAGTATCACTTCCTGAGTAATTATTGATATCAAGCCCTAAATGCAAACCACTTGCTAAAGTGTATCGAGTTTGAAAATTGAGGTGATTACCCTTATTCTTCTGTCCTTCGTGCCAAATCGCAGCACTCAATTCCAAATCTTTTATAGGTTTTAATACTAATTGTACAGAAATATCTGACAATCCTTGAGCGTTCGGATTCACTATATAATCGGCAGGATTTGGCTGTGCAGCAGTCATATCTATAGTATTAAATAAACCTACTGAAAGATTTAATTTATCTGAGAAAACATATTTCGCTTTAATCCCCACACTTCTAGCAGGCACTTTACGTTGCTCGATATAAGCATTTGACATAAAATAGTTGAAGTTATCAACTGCTGCTAACTTCTCATAGGTTTCGTATCGATACATGACTCCTGCAGAAATGGATAATTCTTTTTTAGCCTGATAAGAGAAATAAAGATTTTGAATATAATATGCAAAAACAGCATTATTAATTGACTGATCATTCGCTCTTGACCCAAAAGCAAGATCAGCCGTGATAGATGCTTTATTAAATTGTTTATTAATTTTAAGATTTAACAGGCCAAAATCAATAGCATTTTCCTTTGTCCCTAATGCATAATCGGAAGAGTAAGGTTTAGAATTGAAGGCACTTTCCGAGAAATCATATTTATAATATACATCTGCAGAACCACTTATTTGTAAAGTAGTATCCTTTGCATCCTGGCCATTTACACCAATTGAATAGAATGCTATCAAAGCAAGCAACATAACCGTCTTTTTCATACAATTTCTTTAATAATAAATTAGGCAATAACTAAAAAATGGAATTAGCAGACTTCTGCTTATGGCAATGACAAATTTTATTCGTTTAACCCTTAGTGTAAAATGAAAAGGTAAAGGGGAAACAAGTAAATGTTTCGATGACCGTGTCCTTAAATGTGTTTGAAACCCTAATAAAGTTGGTAATTGAGTAATATAAAAAGATTTTTTACAACCTATCTACTCACCTCAACAACCCGAAACATTAGCTATCGAACTTCTGTTTTGATTACACTGTTGCAAAAAGACGGTTAACTGTCTAATGCCCTCTTTTTTAGTAACTACTTTTAGTTTATAAGTAACTAGGAATATGTCATTAGTAGTTACTTATTCATTTAACGTAGTTACCACCTACTTGGTAGTAACTTGGAATAGATGATTATTAATTACTTCTATCTTAATCGTAGTTACTAAATTATTGAAAGAAACTTCGAATGGCTAATTAGTAACTACTAATACGAATAAAGTAACTACGACTAGAAATAAGGTAACTACGAATAGTGAGGAATTAATTACTCTTTAAAGGTTAGTAGTTGCGTTTGAAATGAATGTAATAAAGTTATATGAATAGATAAATACTTCAAAATAGTAAGTATGTACTAATAACAGAAAAATTAAACTTTTAAAGGTGTTTCAAATTCATTTTACAATAAAAAAATAAAATCAGATCGGATAATAAACTTGAAATGTTAACAACAGATGAATTGAATGCTTCACTTTAAGCAAGACCTTTATTAATAGAGAAATGTCCGTAGTTTTAAATGGTTTGCAATAGATTAGTGTTAGATATGCAATCGGAATGAAATACAGAAATCCCTTTTTCTGTTGTAGAAACTGTCATTTTAAACGCAGATTATGCAATAGACACGTTATGAAATTCAGAAATACAAAAAAGACAAGTTTTTATACAGATTTTTTGACTGACGACATAATAAATTACGTTGAAGTCAAACAAATCAAGTAAAAGCCGTATTTGAAGTAGTTGTGAGTTGTAATAGTGTCCTATTGCGTAATCGGGGTTAAATAGCTTGATTTATGGGCAAAGAAAAAGGGAAGATGTTTAAAACACCTTCCCTTTTTTTATGCTCGATTTGATTTAAAGTATTATTGAACTACAACCGTTTGTTTTTTAGTTGAGTTATTAGTTGACAAATAATATGTACCCGGAGCTAAATGACCAACACTTAATGACAACTCATTTGTACCTTCATTTACATTTGCAGATGTATTTACCACCCTCTTTCCTTCAGTGCTAATTAATGAAAATGTTACCTTATCCGATTTCAAAGACACGTATTTAACTTTCAAATCTTGTCCTGTACGTAGAGGATTTGGATAGATGCTAACAATATTACTTTGAACTGACTTAATAGAAACCGATTGAACATCAGAATAAGAAGTTGAACCATTTTTATCTGTAATTTTCAACCGGTAATAAACTGTTCCACTCAATGCACTTGCATCTTCTGAGAAAGTATAGACTTGCAAATTCAATGAATTACCAATAGCTTTTATAACACCTGCTTTTGCAAAATTAACGCCATCAACACTTCTTTCAACAACGTAACTTTCAGCATTAACTTCTGAAGCAGAAGACCATTTTAAGTTTACTTTGTTTGCAACTAAAGCTGCATCAAAAGAAGCAATTTTAACAGGAGTAGGCAATGCAACAGTTATAGTAGCAGTTCCTTTATATGAATGATCTCCACCCGAACCAGAACCATTTCCAGCTATCCCTGCAAATTTGAATGCAACAGTTCCAGCAGTAGCAGGTGCAGTCCAAGTGATGTTATTATAAGTATAGGCTGTATCTGCTGTAAGCTTAGGAGCTGATTTATGATAAGCATTTAACTTAGAAGTAGTGATTCCTACAACAGTATTTGTGGTGCTTAACACACCCGAAGCTACCGTCATTGCAAAACCCCAATTTACGGCAGTTGTCTTTGCATCATTTAAATGAACACTAAAGGTATAGGCTTTTCCTGCTATTACTGACGTAGGCATCCCAACTAATGTGATTGACCCTCCAGTTACAGCAGCCCCATGACAACCGGTACAACTTGTATTAGTAGCAATACTTGAACCACTTGCATGTGATAAAGACTTAGGTGCTTTAATTGAAGACTGTAATACGGCTATCAATGTTATTGCCGTACCGATAACGAGTAAACTTTTTTTCATAACTGTTTTTTGTAAATTTTACTTTTATTAAATGTTAATTAGGGACTAAATAAGGTCAAAACCAAGTTCAAGAATTCAGAATATTCTCTTTGCCTTCTACTATCTAAAAAACTCGAAGGATCTGAATGAATAGGTTATGCCGCTTTTTTCTATTCGTATTCCTATTGAATTATAACAGGAACTTTTTGTATCATTCCTTCCCGACCATTCACTGATAGATAATAAATACCCATTGAACGTTGCCTAAGTGAAAGAAATAATTTATTTTCTCCAATTTGTACGTTTTGAGTTTTGCTAAATACTTTCATTCCAAGATTATTCGTAAGTGTAATAGTCAGTAAATCCGTATTTCTCGAAATATAATTCAACTGCAATTCTTGACCCGTTTTCAGAGGATTTGGATAAACTCCCTCAATGTGGCTATTTAATGCATTTAATAATACAGATTTAACATCCGACAAACTGAAAGTACCATCCTTATCAACTGATTTTAAACGGTAATAAACAGTTGCATTTGCAGATGCTGAATTGTCGATAAATGAATAATTTTGTGTTACTGAACTATTTCCAAAAGCAGAAATTTTATTTATCGATTCAAACTTTTGTCCATCCCAACTTCTTTCGACCTCAAAAAAAGCAGCATTAATTTCAGTAGCAGTTGACCAATTTAAATTTACAAATCCCTTTAACATGGAAGCATTAAAGCTTAACAACTTCACAGGAGTTATAATTGGATTGATTGTCTGAGGATATAAACGTTTCCAAGCCCTATTTTGAAAATGTGCCATCGTATCGCTAATAGCAGGTCGATGATTTGGACAACCATGAGTTTCACCTGCTATCTTCCAAAAATCATTGTATGCTCCAGCTGCGTTTAATGCATTTGTTAAATCAATACTTTCTTGAACCGGAACAGTTTGGTCAGCTGTTCCCTGAACAGTGAAAGCTGGAATTTGATTAGCTTTCAAATTAGAAAAATTGTATAACCTATCTGCTGTTGGAGAGGAACCCCAACAGTTCGCCTGTGCTATTATATTGCTGAGATTCACAACATACCCTCCATAATTTGATCCTCCATCGTAATTTATAAAGTTGCAAGATAAATGTCCGCCAGCCGATCCACCACCAACGAAGAGAAAGTTGGGATTATAGCCATACTTTGTAGCAGTGGCTGAAGTTCTAATCCAATTCAAGCAATTATCCATGTCCTTAACAGCTGCCAAATTCTGAGGCAAAGTATGTCCACTACCTTCGTTATAGCTTGGAGCAAAAGCAACAAATCCACAAGAAGCCATATAATTACAAAATGCCACTACATAAGATTCTGTTTTAACCCCACTCGTTTGAAACCCGCCTCCATGCATAAACATAAATATAGGACGCTGCGTATTTACATCTCCATTAGGAACATATACATCCACATTGTGATATTTACCATTGTCTGAATTATAGTAAACAGTTGTAACTGTTGCGCCCGTAAACTTAGGCTTAATAAAGTCATCAGGATTTGGAATTACATTCAATATATATGTTGTAGTAGCAGAACCCACACTGTTTGAAGCCATAATGGTCAATGTATATTTCCCTATTGCAACTGTTGTACCCCAACCTATTTGTCCTGTAGAGGTATTAATAGTTACTCCTGCAGGAGGATTTACCAATGAGTAAGTTACAGAAGCCCCACCATCATTTACGGTTGGCCCAACAGAGTTTTGAGCTTGCATGTAATAAGCTATCCCTGAATTTGGACTATATGAAATTGTTGGAGCCACTTGAGCATTCAATAAACCCGAAAATAAACAACAGATAATCGTAAATGAGGATAAGAGTCTAAAATTCGAACGTAAGAAACTACTAAATTGGTGTATCATTTTTTTCATAATGCCTTTATTTATTTTGCTTAAAATTGTTTTAATACAAGAAACTTCAATGACTAAATTTTAATTCACGTAACTCCTAATGTTTAATACTGACTAGTTTTTTTTCTATCAATACATCCGAGTTATTTTTGTAAGCACGTAACGGAAAACTTAAAACCTTATCATTAACCAAATGAATTTTTATAACTTTCGCTAATTCAAAATCAGGTGCTTTATTCACGTAACTTGACCGGTATACAATTGTTAGTGAAGGAACAAATTGAGTATGAAGCATTACAATCATTTCTATTGTAGACAAGAATTTTATTTTATACCCTTAGTCATTCAAGGCAAATTTATTTTTTCGTTTCTCTCGACTATTTGAAACTTATTACCATATAGATTTGTCTGAAATTTAAATACAAATCGAATGAAAAAGTTATTTACTTGCCTACTATGTATCCTTATTTATAACACTTTACTTTCGCAACAGAGTGATTCTATTTATTCAATTCATGGATATGAAATAGGAGAAATAAAGACCGTAATTAGTCATGTTGAAATACAAATGAATTGCACTAAGACATTAAGTCAGTTATTGAACGATCAGGCAGGATTTGTAATAAATGGTGCCTATCAACCACAAGGAAGTTTTGTAAACATTTATTCCGAAGGCTCCTTAGGTCCAAAAATGTTAGTACTAATAGATGGTCTTCCTGTGTGGGATCCTTCAAGTATATCTGAATCATATTTTGATTTGAATATCATTTCACTTAACGAGATAGAAGAAATTGAGATTTACAGGGGCGCTAATGCCTCAACATTGGGTAGTGGTGCAGTTTGCGGCACCATAAATATAATTACCCGAAAAAAGCAATCTTCGAAAACTATTAATTTAAAAGCAACTCAGGGATTTGGTAATCTAAACACTTCAAATTTTGGCATTCAATTGTGGGGAGATAAAAACAAATTTAAATATCAGGCTAGTTATTCAACTAGTTATACAAATGGATTCTCTATTTCGCAGGATACGACAGGTGTTAAAGGATTTGACATTGATGGCTTCAAAAACAAAATATTCAATTCTCGAATTGAATTTAACCCAAATCATAATTTATTGCTTTACGGATACTGTTTATATAGTAAATACAAAGCCTCTACTGATATAGAATCTTTTGTGGATAGTAAAGACTATTTCTATACTAATAAACTTCTAAATACAGGAATTGGTGGTATTTATTTAATTAAAAAGACAAATATCATATTTGATTACAAAGTCAGTAATGCAATAAGAGATTATCATTATGCCTTTTATGATAAACAACATTGGGGTGGCTTAACACAATTTATAAAAACAGAATCAATCACTACTTTATCAAAAAAAATTACTCTTTCTTTAGGCATTGATTACAAACATAATGCACTTGACTATTTCACTTTCGATACTATTGCAGGAGACACGTACAAAAATTTCCCGTCACTCTATCAGTATGGTGTTTATACTTTCCTCAACTTTCAATCGAAAGACAGCAGTTTTAATTGTAATTTAAAGGCAAGGATAAATAATCATAGCAGTTGTGGAAAAAATAATGCCTATTCGTTGTACGGAAAATATCGAATTAATTCAAACTTTAAAGCATTTGCAAGTATTGCTACAGGTATATTAACCCCTTCAATCTTTGAATTATACACAGCTGATTTTGGAAATAGCTCCCTGTCCGCAGAGAGTTCAACAACGGCAGATGTAGGATTTGAGTTTCACAATAAAAGCATTAAAAGCAAAATACGTCTATTTAATAACCACATAAATTCCATTATCAACTTCAATTTCCAAACTAGTGCTTATGCTAATTGGGATAATTTGAATACAAAAGGAGTTGAGTATGAATTTGAATCTGAATTGTCAAAAATTATAAGCTTAAATGGTAACTATACTTTTATTACAGGAAAAGAAGAAACTACTAGCAGACAAAATTATTGGGACATGATTACCTATAAATACCTTGCAAGAAGACCTAAAAACATTGCCAACATAAATGTTACTTTTAAGTATAAAACCAATTTTTCATTAACTCTAAATGGAAGATATGTAGGCAATTTTTACGAAGTAGGTGTTGCGACAGATGACATTAAAATGAAAGAATATTTCCTTTTAAATTTAAACAGTAACGTTCTTCTTCTTAAAGGGCTGTCGGCAAATCTAGGTATACAAAATTTACTCAACAACACATTCCACGATTCTTTGGGATATAACAGTATTCCATTAATTGCAAACGCAAGTATTTCTATTACATTTTAGTTGAAGCAATCATTGCCCTGCACAAAATAGAAATTAAGTCTGCCGATTTATGTAAAGGATGCCCTAATTCAATATTTTTTAGTTTTGATTAAAAGTAATGCGTATAAATAAACCGCAACACTTCGGCAGAGCGGTCATTATGATTATCTAAAACATCCCAACAATAAATCATTTTATTAACTTTATAAAGAACACTAAAGGATTTGTTGCTCTGAATGCAAATTGATTTACTATGACAAAGCCTCCATATCCCTATCACTTGTAATACGAAATACACTTAAAAATAGTAGGATCATTTCTTTCTGCATCCGCAGAAGATGGACTCAGCCCTACAAAAGCAACTTATGATTCTATTTCACTAAATATCTTTACCAACTCATAACGGCACAATATATCATAAAAAAAACTGCTGACTTCTTCATTATATTTCTATGCCATTCTTACTCTATAAAGTCAACTTATTTATTCAAAAACTTATGAGAGCCATCACAGGATGGAGGTTTTTGTGTTAATCCACAAATACAATCAGTAAATCCTTTTCCACTAAGAATTCGTTGTATATATTTATCAATCCTTGTTTCCCTTGTTTTGGCTTGTTTAGGTTCAGAGAAATAAATCAAATAAGCCCTTTGTCTACCAGGGGTCAATGATTCAAACGCTACTTTTAGTGCTGGTATTTCGATAAATTTATTCTGAAGTTCTTCAATTATTTTATTTTCAACATTCTTTTTTACTTCTACTTTCAAACCTGCCCTTTCCACTTCAATAGCTTCATATAAATAAGTCTTCAAAATAGACTCCATTTTTATTATTTCACCAACAGTTGTAAACCGTATTTGACGCCCTGCTTGAGTATTCTCACCCGGCTTAATCAATATGCCATTTGTGTCATTTAGTAATGCTCCATTAAAAAAACCAAGTGCACAATATCCTTTAAACGTTTGAATCAATACCACATTGCTTTTTTGAAAGGTATAACAAGGAGTCCCCCATTTCAACTCTTCAGTCAGTTGACAATCGAGAAGTATCGTTCTTAAAGTCTCCACTTCTTCTTGCCAAATTTCAGTTTTGCTTATAAATTCATCTACTTTAGGATTCATGTTTATTATTTTATAAATAGTTGAAAAAATTACTCCAGCAATAAATTGCTAAAAAGGCATTAATTATATAATTGCAATTCAAATATAAATAGCTGAGCTAAACGATTTTATTAGTTATAGAAAGTTTATCTGTTTTAATAAACATTGAAATTTTTTCAAGCATAAATATTAATCCTAAAATTCATGTCATTATAATATTTATTTTAATAAACTAGATTATTTAGAAAATATTTTTCATATCTTCGTTTTCTTTTTTTCCGCCTGAGTACTTGTTGCACAGGCGGTTTTTTATTATACAGATCATACTTTTAAAGGTTTTATTCGATATTTCAAAAAAATGCTTGAAATCCCAATAAAAAAATATTTATGCGATTTAATCTAGCTTTACTTTCCCTGTTAATAGTTTTTTGTAGCATTGCACAGACATATAATCCAAGCAAAATTAATCCAAAGGCAAAAAATATTTATGCAAAAGCTATGATACAACTCAGCAATGAACAATTCCTGAGTTCCATTCCTCTTTTGGAGAAATGTATTATCCTAGATTCAAATTATGTGGATGCTTACCTTTCACTTGCAGGTGTCATGGGACAATTAAAAGCCAATAAATTAGCTGTAAAATTTTATGAAATTGCTCAAAAGAAGGATACCACCTACTTTAAACCTTACTTCCTCCCCTATTCAATCAATCTTGCAGGTATTGGCAGATTTGATAGCTCCTTAAACTTAATTAACCAATTCCTTACACTTCCCAATGTTGACGAGGTAAGTAAAAAGAGTGCTGAATATAGGAAAAAGTGTTATGCATTTGGAGTTGAATATAAAAAGAAACATCCTGATAATGGGTATCTGTTTTCACCGAAGAACTTAGGGGATAGTGTTAATACTGAATTATCTGAATATTTACCTACACTTAGTGTGGACGACAGCCTGTTGGTTTTTTCGAGAAGAAGCCCTGATGGTGGAGAATATTTCTATAGAAGTCCAATGATTACTCCTTCCCATTTTGGCAAAGCAACCTTGATACCTGGGGATTTGAATCAAGAAAATTTTAAAGGAGCCTTGACTGTTTCTGCAGATGGAGAATGGATGATCTTTGCAGCAAATATTCATGGAAAAACTTTTGGCGATTACGATTTGTACATCAGCTATTACACACCTAATGGTTGGAGCGAACCTGAAAACATGGGCGAAACTATTAATAGTGAATATTGGGAAAGTAGTCCAAGCCTGAGTCCCGATAAGCGAGCTTTATACTTCAGCAGCAATCGCCCCGGTGGATTTGGAGGAAAAGATTTATATGTCAGTTATCGGGATGTTAAGGGAAGATGGGGAACCCCAATTAACCTTGGAAGAGAAATCAATACGAAGGCAGATGAGCAGGCTCCATTTATACATGCCGACAATCAAACACTTTACTATACTTCTAATGGATTGCTAGGATATGGTGGGACCGACCTATTTGTAATTAGGCAAAAAGCTGATGGCAATTGGAGAGCACCTGAAAACCTCGGCTTCCCGATAAATACCATTGAAAACGAAGGCAGCTTGGCAATAGCCCCTAATGGAATTGATGCCTATTATGCAAGTGACAGAAGCGATACTAGAGGGGGATTAGATTTATATCACTTTGAATTAAGAGAAGATGTTCGTCCTGCAAAAACGGTTTATGTGAAAGGATTTGTATATGACGAGCAAACAAAAAGAGGATTGCCCTCTAATGTAGAATTGATCGACAATAATACTGGTAAGCCACTCATGCTTGTACAAACTGACGAAACAGGATTTTATTTCATTACCCTGCCAACAGGTCGTGACTTCACATTTAACGTTAATCGAATGGGATATCTTTTCTACAGCAAAATCTATGGTCTGAAAGACAAAATGGCAGATAGTATTTATCATGAAAATATCTATTTGAATCCTTTATCGTTAAACGCCTCATTGATTTTGAAAAATATACAGTTCGACATCAACGATTTTAAAATCAAAGAAACGAGTAAGGTTGAATTAAATAAGGTAGTTCAGTTATTACAACAAAATCCAAACATTCACATTGTTGTAAATGGACATACTGATAATGTTGGCAATGCCATAGACAACCAATTACTCTCGTCTAATAGAGCAAAGGCTGTGATGGAATTTTTCATTTTGCGAGGCATCACTTCAGTCAGATTACAGTATAAGGGATATGGTGCTACTAAGCCAATTGCAGACAATAATACAGAATCGGGAAGGGCAATCAACAGAAGAACAGAAATTCAAATTACTGCCTTATAATGATGTCAGACCGTTGCTTAATTCAAAATTAAATTATCTATCAAACGAACATTATTGATAGTAGCAGCAATTAAAACAACCAAATTTTCATTCGCATGGTATTCGATAATTGTATTCAATGATTTAGTATTACAAAATGCAATATAGTCGATATTATCGAAGCCCATTTGCAATAGATTTTCTTTAATGTTCAGTTCAAGTTCATTAATAGGAACACTTGTAATATTTTCTTTTGCAAATAAAAGTGACTGATAAATAATTGTAGCCTTGCTTTTCTCATCATCACTCAACCTCACATTTCTGCTACTCTTTGCAAGACCACTTTCTTCCCTCACGGTAGGACAAATGAACAAATCAGTATTTGAAGCTGTCAATTCAAGTAATTTTCTAATGACCAAACATTGCTGAAAGTCCTTTTGTCCCATAAAAAGTCGTTGTGGCTCTACAACCTTTAGCAATCTATTTACCACTTGACAAACTCCTTGAAAATGTCCGGGTCGAAATTTACCTTCAAGAATTGTTTCTAGAAAACCAAGTTCATAATGTTCTAGAAGTTCGCTATCAGGATAAAGTTCGGATGCTGAAGGAAGAAATAAAATGTCGCAGCCCATCTCATAAAGTAATTGAATATCCTTTTCAATGGTAATAGGGTAATTCTCAAAATCTTTTTTGTCATTGAATTGAGTAGGGTTAACAAAAATGCTACATACAGTCAGGTCAGCATTAGCATTACAATTTTCAATTAATGAAACATGTCCTGAATGTAATGCACCCATAGTAGGAACATATCCAATTATTTTATCTGTATTTTTATAAGCAGAAAGAAATTTTTTAATCCCTTTTATCGTTTTAAATATGACCATTTGTTAACTTATTTTCTTATATAAATGAGAGTCTTCATAATTAGACGTATTTTACGTAACTTCGCCGCCTTATTTTAAGGCTACTCATATAAATAAATTACGACGTACTAGATGTCAAAGAAAAGAATTTTATTCATAGCCACAGAAATGTCGCCTTATTTAGAGCTAACAGAGTTTTCAGAAATTGTAAACAGGTTAGCCATCAAGAGCAATGAGACCGGCTTAGAGGTTCGTTGCATTATGCCAAGATTTGGTGTAATAAACGAACGCAGGCATCGGCTACATGAAGTGGTAAGGTTATCAGGAATTAACATTTCCGTTGATAACGACGATTATCCACTTCAAATAAAAGTAGCCTCCTTGCCGAATGCAAGATTACAGGTTTATTTTTTGGAGAACGAAGATTTTTTCAAAAGAAAGCAAATTTTTCATGACGACGAAGACCAATGGTTTGATGACAATGGTTTAAGAACAATTTTCTTTTGTAAAGGAGCTCTAGAGACTGTAAAGAAATTTGGATGGGCACCAGACATTATTCACTGCAGTGGATGGATGGCGAGTCTTGCCCCTGTTTATATCCGAACAGCTTATAAACGCGAACCTGTATTTGGCAACAGCAAAATTGTCTTCACTATTGGCGAAAACACATTTGAAGAAAAATTGACACCCGATTTTATCAAGAAGGCTCTAATTAACAACAACATCAAAGAAAAAGATTTAGATACATTTAAAGAATTGACGAATACTGCCTTATTCAGAGGTGGCGCAACTTATGCAGATGCCATTACTTTTGGTGCAGAAGAGCCTAATCCGATATTGGTTTCAGAATTTGCTAAAGCAAAAGGAAAGAAGATTATCAACTTTAAAGGTTTCACAACTGACTTATCCGAATACATGGAATTATATAACGGACTAGCCACATAAAAAAGTAGAAGTTTTTAAGTTGTATGTTTTAAGCTTTTGATTATACGTTTTAGGTCTTAAGAGTTAAGTATTAAGTTATTTTGGAATTATTGGTCAAATAAAACAACTCAACACATTTTACTTTCATTTCTCTTTAAGATAATAGATGTTAACGAATGTAATTGAACAACTTAAAATCTACAGTGTTATATACGTATAATTGAATCATCATTTTAGTCAAAATAATCTTTCTTTTACAGTGGTCTATTTATTGGTTTAGTTATTTTTTTACTAAACCTGACTATTTATTCCTATAAAATTTACAGACTATTATATTTGCCACATATTAAATAATAATAACAAAAAAGTATACAAAATGCCTTATTTATTTACTTCCGAGAGTGTATCTGAAGGACATCCGGACAAAGTTGCTGACCAGATTTCTGATGCATTGATTGATAATTTTTTAGCTTTTGATCCTGAATCAAAAGTTGCTTGCGAAACTTTAGTTACTACAGGTCAGGTAATTCTTGCCGGAGAAGTAAAGAGTAATTCTTACTTGGACGTTCAAGAAATTGCTAGAGGTGTTATCCGTAAAATAGGATATACAAAGAGTGAATACATGTTTGAAGCTAATAGCTGTGGTATTTTATCCGCTATTCACGAACAAAGTGCTGATATCAATCAAGGTGTTGACAGAAGCAATAAGGAAGAACAAGGTGCAGGCGATCAGGGAATGA
This sequence comes from Chitinophagaceae bacterium, assembly GCA_947379895.1. Taxonomy (GTDB): domain Bacteria; phylum Bacteroidota; class Bacteroidia; order Chitinophagales; family Chitinophagaceae; genus Parasediminibacterium. Next base: position 86,238 of record CANCPA010000001.1, read on the forward strand.
TGTTTGGTTATGCAACTAACGAAACTGAAGACTATATGCCTTTAGCCCTTGACTTGGCACATAAAATTTTAATTGAATTAGCTGCACTTCGTAGAGAGAATACTGAAATTAAGTACCTACGTCCTGATGCTAAGAGTCAGGTTACTCTTGAATACGACGACAATAACAAGCCTGTAAGAATTGATGCGATTGTTGTATCTACACAACATGACGATTTTGATACAGAGTCGGACATGTTGGCTAAAATCAAGCAAGACATCGTTGAGATACTAATTCCTCGTGTAAAAGCTAAATATGGCAAATACGCGTCTCTATTCAATGATAACATTCAATACCACATTAACCCAACAGGTAAGTTTGTAATTGGTGGTCCTCATGGAGATACAGGATTAACAGGTCGTAAGATTATTGTTGATACTTATGGTGGTAAAGGTGCACATGGTGGTGGTGCATTCAGTGGAAAAGATCCGAGTAAGGTTGATAGAAGTGCAGCTTATGCTACAAGACATATTGCAAAGAATCTTGTTGCCGCAGGTGTTGCCGAAGAAATACTAGTTCAAGTTTCTTATGCAATTGGAGTTGCTAAACCAATGGGTATTTATGTTAATACTTATGGTACGGGCAAAGTAGGAAAGACTGATGGAGAAATTGCTAAGATAGTTGAAGGTGTATTCGACATGCGCCCTTATTTTATCGAGCAACGCTTGAAACTTCGTAACCCTATCTATAGCGAAACAGCTGCTTATGGGCACATGGGACGTAAAAATGAAGTGGTTACAAAAGAATTTAAGGGCCCAGATGGAACTAAGATTAGCCGAGAAGTTGAATTGTTCACGTGGGAAAAATTAGACTTCGTTCCTGCTGTTAAAAAAGCATTCGGACTGTAAGCTTCAAGTCTTAGGTTAGAAGTAGTAAGAGTAATGTTATAATTTTTTAATTAAATAGCTTTTACTTTTACTTATTAAATCTAGATACAGATAAATAAAAAAATATAGCGGTCAATAGGATTAATTCTTATTGGCCGCTTTTATTTTGCTATACCATTAAGCACATCGGAAAAGAACAAGGCATACTAATAATTATTCAATTATTCAAGTAGCCTAATCAGCTAATAAGTGAAGTGTCCATCTTTTTGATTGAAAACACATTCACATCATAGCAACAAAAAAGGCTAACCATTACTAGTTAGCCTTTTTAATAATCCCTCTAAAATTAATTATTCAACTATTAGTTTGTCGCTATAAACAGCTTTATTAGCATCGTTTGTCACCTTAACATTGTAGATGCCACTAGCAATTGCCTTTGGCAAAATTACACGCAGAGTCGAATTGCTATTAGTTGTGTTTTGCAAAACTACTTTTCCTCTAGCATCTGTAATTTCAACCAAATATCTGCTTCCTGCATTTCCAGATACTTTCAATTGAAAATTCTTACCTACAGCAGGATTTGGATAGATAGATACTTTATCAGCAATTGAAGATGAACTTGTAGCAGCTACTTTTGATTGATACAACAAGTTAGCACTTGCTAAGTCAGAAGCATTATAAACACCTGTTGCAGATTTTACAGCACCAAGTACTTGTAGAGTAGAAATGTCAACTTTAAAATAGCTAGCAGTATAAATAGCACTACTAACCACTAAATCGCCATCTTCATTAACTGCAGCACCATTTGTAGTAAACTCAGTAGGCAATCCCTTGATTGTTCCTACATAATCAGCTACCAAAGTATGCGTATTTACTTTATATACAGCACTATGCATGGTTACAACATATAAGTTACCAAATGCATCACCTACCATATCACCACCCCAACTAGACAAGTTGTTGTGAATGCTATTTGTACCATTGTTTGCACCATCAATCAAACGACCTAAATCGGAGATTGTCGCATGACTTTCAGTGGTAAATTTCACTAAATGTTCACCATCATTAGTTAAAGCATATCCTGCACCATCAGCACCAAAAGTCATTCTTGTGATGATAGAAGCTTCAGTCTTAAACTTGTCGCCTGTATTAAAAATGGCATCATCATTACTAACTACAGTAAGATTATCCTCATTAAGGTCAACATAATTCAAGGTAGTACCACGCATGTTGGTATAGTAAAGTCGGTTGTTTTTTGCATCGTACGCTGCTGCTGCAATTGCAGAAACTGCAGGCTCGGCTGTAGGAGCAACATTTCTGTTTTTGTAAGATTGATAGTTAATTGATTGCTTTGCGGAAGGACTGTATAGTGTCGTTTTCACAGCACCATTTGTACCGTTGATTTCTCTAACAGCATTCCAATTTACATTTCCTTGTGTTTCGCCTGTAATGGCAAAAATTCTTGCGTTTTGTGCATTAGCATTTGTAGCGGACATGGCTACTAATACTGCGATTGGTAAAATTAATCTCTTCATAATTGACAAATTATTTTTTAGGACGTAAAAATAAGGGGTAAACGATAATTATTTGCAAAAGAATTTTTAAAAGAAACACCTTTCAATTTATGAAATAGGAAATGTTTGAACGAAATTTAAATTTTGTGATTACTATACACAACAAATTATTAAACCCTGAGGGCCAAACAGGTTTCTGATTTAATCAATCGTTCGTATTTTAATGAAATTATATACCTGAATAGTCAATAGATTTTGAAATTCAAGCTTTATCTAGGGTACTTTTTACTTAGTTACTCACATTAAGCAACAATAAATTCATCATTCTAGGTGCAAATGATATTTTTTTTCAATACTAAGACAATCAACATAATAGCACAAGGATAAAACTTATTTTTTTAAATCTCTTTAGCTTTTTAAAACCTTATGGCGTGGTGGTAAAAACTTCTAACCCATTAATATCCTACAAGTCTCTATTGATAAAGTTTACTGCCAATTTTTTATGTATCTGATTAAGGCTATAGAAATATTATCGTTCCCACCTTGCTTCTTAGCCTCGTCAACCAATTTCGTATGACCATTTTGTTGAGCTAAACAATTAGCAATCTCCTCATCACTAAGTTCTTTAGAAAGTCCGTCGGTACAAATAAGCAAGATGTCATCATTTTGAAGTTTTGGTGTTATTTCCTCAAAATCCAAAAATAAATCAGGCGCCCCAAAAGCATTAACAATAGCAGTCTTCAACGCACCATTATTGCCTTTTAATTCTTGCAGAGAATGATCCCGCGAAAATCGGCTAAGTTTTCCTTTGCTATAATGATAAATCCGGCTATCACCGATATGTGCCAAAAATATTTTTGCTCCATAAAAAAGTACACCCGAAAAAGTTGAAGCCATTCCTCTTACTTCAAAATTATTATTCCCTTCATCCAAAATACATTGATGAATAGACTGTGCAGATGCTAAGAAATAACTTTTTATTACAGATTGCTTCAAGTTTAAAGGCAATTGATTAACCGTAGCTGCCATCTTCTTCTGTACCAATTCGCTTGCTACTGCCCCTCCCCGATGACCTCCTAATCCGTCTGCAACTCCAATCATAAAAGGAAATTCGTAAGTAGTAAAATCAAATTCATAATTTTTCGAAGCATCTCTTAGGCAGTCATTGCCAACTAATATCATGTCCTCGTTTGAATTTCTTACTATTCCTTTGTCCGAAATTGCGTCAATAATTAGTTTCATTCCTTTGATTAATTTTTTGCGGGGTTAAATCAATTACATACTTTCAAGCCTCAGAATGCGAATTAAATCAATGCATTCTAGTACATGAAGTTGTCAAATGTAACTAAACTTGTTAATCATATTATTGTTTAAGTTATTTCTTTAGATAAATTTTTAAAAAAAATGAAGAAAAATTCTATTAAGTCAAAATTGCTTCCTTTAATTTTCTTATTGCTCACATTAAATGTTGCAGAAGCGCAGCAAATTGATACTGTGATTGTAAACGATGTATATATATCCTATTTTAGTTACCAATATCACAACCCACTTTATGTTGTGTATAAAGTATATCAGGGTGGTGGCGATTGCGATAGAAAGGCTTTTCATTTCAAGACAGGTAATTTGCCAAATTCAGCCACTCCTGCCGATTATAAAGGCAGCGGCTATGATGAAGGGCATCTTGCAGATGCAAAAGATTTTGCTTCTGATTGTTTTAGAGAAGAGGAGACCTTCCGATTTTATAATTGCGTACCTCAAACGCCCAAATTGAATAGAGGAATATGGAAGCATTTTGAAACTGAAATACGAAAATTGAGTCAAAACGACTCTGTGTTAGTAATTTGTGGTAGTATTTTTGGCAATAAAACTATGGGACCCGATAACATCGCAATTCCCGAAGAATGTTGGAAACTTGTATTTTCTCTCTCTACAAAAAAGAAATTGTATGCATTCACCTGTCCTAATGATGATTCAAATAGTTTTATTCCCATCGAAGTAGATGATTTAAAAAAGAGACTAAATTACAAGGTAGTCGAATTAAGTAACTTTCAATAACTAGATTCTGAGGGTTGTGTTAACATCAGAAAATTTTCAGTCATAAAAGGACTAGATTTAGTAACAACAAAACGTGCTGAGATATAATTGATCAACAATTTATCTCAGCACGTTTTATTTTTTATTCCCTTCTAAATCGAGTGAATCATCACCACATCAATTGCTAATTCAACACCATCTTCTTTTGAGAAGTCGGTTGTGTTATTTTCATACTTTGTAAGTGTAGCAAGTAATTCCAAATCACCATAAAGGCTTGTATTGAGCGAAAAATTACCATCTGCATCCGTGAGTATAAAGTGACTCGAACCAACTATCCTAACTTTCACCCCCTTCAATCCTACACCGAGTGCATCTTTACAAGTGCCTGAAACTACAGATGCTTTACCCGTACTCCTGTAACGTACTCCCCATAAACGAGCTAGTGCCCTTCGGTTTGACGGTGTCGAAAGACTATAAAAAGCTTCAACTTCATCCCATATATGCTTGAGTAAATCCCTAATTTCTACTGTTTGTTGGGCAAGTTTGCCTACGGCTTTAAAAACGACCGTACGGGCGTTACTCAAAGCGTTAATTACAGGGCGGGCTGCATTATAAATGATGGTGAAATCTGCAATAGAAGGCGATGACATGGCAACGCCACCTGCAGCCTTACGAGCAATATCGCCAGTCAAAACAATAGCTGCTACTGCAAGCAACTTGTCGTCGGTACTCACATCGGGGAGTTTGCCATTTGAAATATCTAATAAATAAAATGACCGAGCAGATTCAGGTATTGTCCCGATGCTAATACAAGTATTTAATGTTTTGAAATAACCAAGTGTATAGCTTTTCAGTGAGATACGTTTTGGTTTTGCCGATTCCACAGCTATATGAAAGGCGGCTTTAGAAGCGGTGATAGTATTAATACCTGCAATATAATTGTCATATCCTTCATCTAAACGGTCAGATGTAACATCAGATAGGATATTATCTGAGGGAATAATTGCCCCATCTTTCTTTTCTTTTGCCTTTGTTAAGGCCTTTTGACGACTAATAATACTTTCTGGAAATTCTCTTGAAGTGCCCATAATTGACAAGTTTTACCTGTTGAAAAATGATTAATAAAAATAATTTATATAAACCATCATCGCGGTATCTCTTGCTGCGGCTACACTTTTGCTTAGTGAAGGGGTAACCTAATTAGAGCGACAATTTTTTTGACCGCACAAATATAGGAAAAATAATTCGTCTTAATCTTTTTTATAATATTTTTAATAATTTAACATTTCAAATAAATAATTTAATTTAAACATTTTTGAAGGAATTAATAGTTGAAGTAATTCAACCCATAAAAAAGTCCCAACCTATTTATAAATAAAACTAGTCTCAATCACGCTACTCCTCGCCCACTTTTTAGACACGAAAAGGCATCTCGGCACTCGACGATGCCACTTTTCAGCCACGAAAACACATCTCGGAACTCGGCGGTACTACTTTTCGGCAACGAAAACACATCTAAACATTTGTCGAGGTATCTTTTGGGGGACGAAAACACACCTCGGCATTTGTCGATGCCACTTTTCAGCCACGAAAACATAGCTTACCATTTGTCGAGGTCACTTTTTGTGCACAATATCACACTTAAGAGAGCCTATATGTAACAATTGAAGAACAAATTGATGCTATTGGGGTATTTTAGATGGGATAAATTAGCGAAAGGCATACTTTAAGGGATTACTAAACCCAAATTCTTCTCTAATCTTAACTGCTTTAAATAACCTATTATCCTTTATAGGCATTGCAAGATGACTAATAGTTAGCTTTTAATCATGTAAGATAATCAAAGCAACCCCTTTACCTGTGCTAATGAATTGTTACAAATACAGCAACTCCATTTAAGTTTCCCTAATTATAAAATAATAATTGCTGAAGGGAGTTTAAGGAGGCTTTGGTTTACAAATCCTCCAAAATGATTAGTGAGGCAACTAATGTGTTTGAATAAAGAATATTTTTTCAATATTCAAACTTTACAATGTGGCTTTGCCAAGAATCGAACTTGGATCTGGAGCTTCGGAAACTCTTATACTATCCATTGTACTACAAAGCCGGGCTGCAAAAATAACAGAAACGCCTATTGCTTTTGCATA
>CANCPA010000002.1 GCA_947379895.1 Chitinophagaceae bacterium
TCCCAAAACACACCTGGTTTAATGTACCATCCATTGCCCCATTGATATTTAAAACCTGCACCAAAACGCCATAATCCATACTGATAATCACCCGTTTGAGTAGTTTTGATATTTGCTACAGTTACTTTTTGACTCCAAGTGCCATTTCTGCCAATTCCACCACCTTCGATGAAAGCCCTCAATGTTCCCGCATGATTCAAATTGCCCAATAAAGTTACTAAACCACCATATGCTAAATGATTTCCTGTAACATTTCCAATGTTCATTCCGTAACTAACAAATGGATCGACCTGAAGTGTAATAGGGGAATTATTGAAGAAGCTAAATTTCAATCCTGCTGTAACTAGAGGATGGCTTGTGGTATTATTGGCAGATAATGCTGTGTCTTTGTCATTAGTAATGATAGGCAATTGTTCCCATCCTATACCAACATAAGGTGACAAAGTATAGTCTAGACTTGTAACCTTCTTTTTCTCAGGAATAGCTAATAAACTTATCCTTTTTGCAATACTATCATTGTATTTTTTATTTGCTGTTTCAAGTGCTTGTTTGATTGATAGATTTAATGCGTTAATAGAGTCAATCTTTTTATTTAATTTAAATAATGAGTCATTGAATAAAGAATATTTAATAGAATCTGTATTAATTGGTAATTGTTTGGAGACTGAAGTACTTGGCAAAATTAGTTTTGGAATAACTTTAGTTTGCGGAGTTATAACATTTGTTTGTGGTACAGTTGCCGGTGCACCGGATGACTGTACCTGAAAGTCTTTTAAATATACATCTTGTATTCTATTGGTAACAGCTACTTTGGGTGAAATAAAAGTTTTTTTTCCAATGCAATCTGCAACGGTTACAACGCCTGTTTGGCTATTTGTACTATCTGCAAAATTTCCACCCGAAGATTCCTGATTGGGTAACAATATTGTATTGAAATTAGAGGTTACTTCATTACCACAAATAGTCTTTGCCACTACTTTACCACTAACAGTCACAGTGGCATCACTATAGTTTTTTAGATAAACCGAAAATCCCTGACCATTTGTTAAACTGTAGGAGTGCCTTCCTAACCCACAATAAACACCTGAAATAGTTTGATTAGAAAGCTTTTTCCATGGACTATTCTTTTGGCTATTTCCAATTAGTGAAGAAAAAATAAGTAATATTAAAAAGCTGAATTTAAACAAGAAACTTTGCCTTAACATGATAAGTAATTAAATTAATAAATAAGGGTTAGCAAAACTAATAGTTTCTACAACTAGTAAATAAAATTAGTATAAAAAACACACAATTATAATGCTTTTAATTCATTTGAAAAATATACAATTTATATATCGACTAATTGTGAATTGAAATACAAACCGTTTTCTAGTAATTTTTAGATTATAACTCATTAAAAAGACTTCCTGAATTCTCGCCAATAAACCATTTAAATTGTTCATGTAGCTTAATTACATTTCCCACAATTACCAAACTAGGCGAACTAAATTGTTGTTCTTTAAAATCTATCGAGCACTGCTTTAGAGTGGTAATATTAACTTTTTGTTGTGGGGTAGTGGCTTGTTCAATAACTGCCAAAGGAGTTTCCTTGTCCTGAATATAATTCAACAACAACTCTGAAAGGTGAATTACATTTTTAGATGCCATATAAAATACAAGGGTATCATTAGCAGCCGTGATATACTTCCATTTATCGGCAGTAAAATCGGCACTAGGATTGAACGTAATCCACTGAACTCCTTGAGAATAACCTCGGGCTGTCAATGGAATCCCTGTGTATGCCGAAGCGCCTGCAGCAGCAGTAATACCCGGTATAATTTCGAATGGAATATTATGTTCTTTTAAACTTATTAGTTCATCGAGAACATTGCTAAAAAATGCTACATCCCCACCTTTTAAACGCAAAACGGTATGCCCTTCTAAGGCATGAGTAACAATCAGTTGATTGATCTGTTCCTGCGATATTGATGCATTATTATAACCCTGCTTTCCTGCATTTATAACTAAAACATCTTTTCGGGCATATAAATGAATTATCTCATGATTTACTAGCCTGTCACAGATAATGACATCGGCATCTCCCAATCTTTTTTGCAATTTGATAGTAATTAATTCTGCATCACCAGGCCCTGCACCTGCGATAATTACGCTTCCTTTTGTGGTTGTTTTCTTCTCTTCCATTTATATAAAATAAGAAGCCTGTCAGGAAATAAAATATTATTTCCTGACAGGCTTAAAGTAAAAATGCTATTTAATTAAAATAATCCTTCAATAGACAAATAACGTTCGCCAGTATCATAATTAAAGGTAAGAACTGTTGCCCCTGCAGGTATTTCAGCTAGTTTTTGTGCCACTGCTGCTAATGATGCACCTGTAGAAACGCCGACAAATATACCTTCTTCTTTTGCAATTCGTTGTGCATAAGTGAAAGCTGCGTCTTTACTTACTTTAATTACGCCATCCAAGATACCAACATTTAATATTGAAGGAACAAATCCTGCTCCAATTCCTTGTAAAGGGTGAGGACCGGGAGCACCTCCACTTAATACAGGAGACAATTCAGGTTCTACTGCAAAAACTTTCAAATTAGGGAACTTAGCCTTCAATATTTCACCTACACCTGTTATATGACCACCTGTTCCAACACCTGTAATTAGATAATCGATACCATTTGGAAAATCATTTAAGATTTCTTGAGCAGTTGTCTTACGATGAATTTCTGTATTTGCCTGATTATTAAATTGCTGCGGCATCCAAGCATTTGGAGTAGTTTCGCTCAATTCTGTTGCTTTTTCTATTGCACCCTTCATTCCTTTTTCACGAGGAGTAAGCACAAATTCAGCACCATACAATGCCATGAGTCTTCTACGTTCAATACTCATGCTTTCTGGCATTACTAAAATGATTTTGTAGCCTTTAACAGCCGCTACCAATGCTAAACCAATACCGGTATTTCCAGAAGTTGGTTCAATGATGATGCTGTCTTTATTCAAAAGACCTTTTTCTTCTGCATCTTCAATCATTGCCAAGGCAATACGATCTTTGATGCTAGATCCTGGATTTGTCTTTTCAAGTTTGATATAAACTTTATGGTCATTACCAAAAAGTCTGTTGATTAACACATGCGGTGTATTACCGATTGTTCCGAGAATGTTGTTTGCTACCATTATTTATTTTTTAATTATATGACAAAATTTAAAACATCTGAAAAATTGTATTTCTCCCTGACTTTTATCTTACTTTCATGATATACAATCGAGTAAGACTCCACGCTATTTGTCAGCCATACATTACCACCAATGATGCTATCATGACCAATGATCGTTCTTCCTCCCAAAATTGTGGCTCCACTATAAATTACAACATTATCTTCAATTGTGGGATGACGTTTACTAGAAGCATGTGCCTTATCTACATTCAAAGCCCCGAGGGTTACGCCCTGATAAAGTTTTACGTTGTTACCAATTGATGCAGTTTCTCCCACTACTATTCCCGTACCATGATCAATCGTGAAAGCTGTTCCAATTGTAGCACCCGGATGAATATCTATGCCAGTTTTACTATGTGCATATTCTGATAAGAGTCTAGGAAGAGTTTGAATTTGTTGTTTATGTAATTGATGTGCAATTCGATATACTGCGGTTGCATAAAATCCGGGGTAGGCAATAAGTACTTCTTCTATTGATTTAGCAGCAGGATCAAACTCCAAGGTAGCAGTTGCATCTTTCAATAATTCCTGATAAATAATGGGAAGAGATTCGAAAAATATTGCAGTATTCTCTTTCACTAAAGTCTCGTCCTTTATTAATTCGAATATTATAGTCGCAAAAGTATTTTTTAAATTTGCATAATGCGAAGTTAATGCTGCTTCTGTTTGAAATTTTTCCTGATAAGATGCGAAGAGGAAATTGAACAAGCTATCTACAAATGTTTCCGCTAATTCTTTGTCGGGAAAATTACCAAAACATTTTCTGTTCCGTTTAAATAATTCTGTAATAAATGTTGCTTCGCTCATATTTTATTTTGTATCCAAATATATTAAATGGGAAATAGAAAATCAAAAGTAAGCGTTTTTTTAATTACTCCATAGAAAAACTAGACTATTGAATCTTTTTTTATAATTCTAATAACATTATTAATCAATTTGATAAACGTTTTGTGTGATTATAGGAATTGTTTTTTCGTTATTATAACGTCTTTACCCAATCGGATTTTTTCTGTTAGTATTAATTGTATTGATTAAAAATCTAACATCAGTATCCAAACAATTCGGAAAATGGAATATTGTATTAGAATTGTTTAGGTGAATTATTGCATAGTTCGCTTTGAAAATGTTATTTAGATAATAATAATGTTCGAATGAAGACCTTAAAAAAAATGCAAGAAGTTAATCCTTACTTCACTCAAAATAAATGATTAACTCACCTTACGCAATAATTAATAAAGGTTATTAAGTCTAATTTATATTCTTCAACACAAAGACACAAATACTCAAAGTAGCACAAAAAAAAATGAAGTATTGATACTAATGAAGTGATTTTAAAGAACTTAGAGCCTTTGCGACTTAGTTTCTTTGTGGCAATAGAAATAAAAAAAGACAAAAAGCATTTGATTCAAACTATTGCGTAAGGTGAATGATTAAATAAATTTTTATGCTAAAAGTTTATTTATCAAGATTAATCCTAGAGAAAAAATTGGGTTTATCCACCCTTGTTAGATTCTATTAACGCTAACTCACTTTTACTTCCTTATTTTTGACTGTTATCTAATTGTTTCACTTCTTGTGAAATTTTTTTTTCGGAAACGCGCTATTATTACATTATGATTGAATTGAATGAACACCAAAAAGATTCATTAAAAGTATTTATCAAAACTGAAATTTCTAATGCAATTGTTGCAAGAGGGAAAGGAATCAAGCAAAAAGTGGAATCTATAATATATGGAGAACATAATACCGTTTCTGCTATTGTACAAGGTTCAACCCGTGAAAAATATAAGGTTGAAATAGATATTCATCCTCGTGCACAAATAGTGAATGCTAGCTGCACTTGTTATTATTTTTTAGATTCTTTTGATAATTGTAAACATATAGCAGCAGTTGTTTTGAATTGCATTTCAGGAGAGGAAGAATTGAAAAGTAAGATTGCTGGAAATAAAGATCTTTTAATTTCTTTGTTGAGTGAAAAAATGGTACAACCTGCATCTACTTTATTACCTGATAATGAGGTAAAGACAATGATAGGAATGGAATTTACAATGATGTCTATTCCTGACTATTGGACTATTAGCGCCAATTTAAATGTTAATCAAAAAACTAGGACTCTTTACTCTGCAAAGAAAGAATATTCTGTTTTAAAATCTGATGATGGGAAACGCTTTGATATGTATCATAGCAAGAGTAAACAACATTCGTTTATTCAAAAAGCAATGAAGAAGAATCAATTTGTTGTAGGTTGTAATTGCAAACTATTTGATGCAATACAACCCTGTCATCATATTTGGGGATTATTGCTCATACTTAGGGATAAATATGACAGATTCTATTTTCAACAATTTGAAGACACTACCGCCGAGAAAGAGGAATTATTAAAACCATACGGATTAAGTTTACAAGACGAATTAGCTAAAGAATTCAAATTTGCTATAGATTATTCGGGAAATATTGTTCTTTTAGAAAAGCCGAAGGGCTTACTTCCATTATTTTCCGAATCAAATGGAGCTTGGAATGGGATTACTAAGTTATTACCTCTCAAAAAAATAAAAACTACATTTGAGAATCCAATAATAAATTTAGCTACGACTATTAAAAAGGCAGAAGAACCCTTTGATACTGCACTACTATTTAACCTAAACTCGAATGCATTTGAAGGATTTAGGATTGAATGCTTTAAGATAACCCAAAAAGGTACGAAAGTCACCTTCACAAACCACAAACTGAAAACAAAAGATGACTTATCTGTTTTTGATAATGCGCCTGTTGGCATGCAAAATGGTTTATTTCATTTAATAGAAGATAGTTTGGTTAGACTGTTAAGAGCTGAAACGAGTGCTTATAATATTTCGAGTAGTCAGCCCTTCAGAAACTTAACTGATCAACAATTTCAAATAATTAGTCGGGAATACCGAAATGTTTTTACTCAAATGGCGCCTTATTTGAGTGAATGGAAACATATTTACTACTTACCCGATCAAGAGCGATTTACAAAAAATAATGTTGTACAATGCAAAATTGTGGAAACACCTTTAAGCTATAAGATATTGCTTGAGGAGGATGAAAAAACTGTAGGATTGAGGGTTTATTTGATTGATAATGAAACTGGAACTGAAATAAAGGGATATACAAGCCATAAGTTTTTAATTCTTCATAACAAAACCTTTTATTTTTTTCCTGAAGGAATAGAAAAAATTAAACAGTATATGCCTGATGGGAAATTGTTTGTTCCTATTGCAGCAAAATCGCAATTCATAAATCAGATTGTATTACCACTTTCTACTCAATTTGATATTGACTTTGGAGAGGTTATTAAGACAGGGAAAATGGTTGCTGAGCCAGAACCTAGGGTGTATTTGAGTGAATTGAATGAGAAGTTCTTAATGATATCGCCAAAATGGTTATATGGCGATTACGAAATGGACAATGATCAAGATGAGATTACTACAATGGAAACAATTGATGGGCTTTTGAATATTGAAAGAAAGCCTATTGAAGAATTGAAATTGGTGGAGAGTTTGAGGAGGTTACATCCTTCGTTTCAGAGCCAGAATAACGGCTATTTCTATCTTCACTTTGACGAAGTGATGAAAAAGAACTGGTTTTTGAAGATGTATCAGGAACTACAGGAAATGGATATTCCAATTTTTGGAATGAATACTCTTAAGCGGTTTAAATACAACACGAATACTGCTAAGATGGATTTCAAAACCGGAAGTGGCACCGATTGGTTTGATATTCGTATTCAAGTAAGTTATGGCGATCAGATAGTTCCTTTGGCAACTTTAAGAAAGGCAATTATTAATAAGCAGCAGTTTGTATTGTTGAGTGACGGCACATTAGGAATGCTCCCCGACGAATGGATTAAGAAGTTTGCCTCATTAATGCGAATGGGGACGATTAAGGACGATAGTATGCAAGTAAGTAAACTTCATTGGACAGTCATTGATCAATTACACGAACGGGTGGATGAAGAGTCTATTTTGAAGGAGATCGCTGATAAAAAGAAGCGGTTGAAGGAGATAGATAATGTTAAGAAAATAAAGTTGCCTACTAATATTAAAGCGACACTGAGAGATTATCAAAAATCAGGTTTTCAATGGATGAATTTGTTAGATGATATGGGATGGGGAGGTTGTCTTGCTGATGATATGGGATTAGGAAAGACTTTGCAAACACTTGCATTCTTGAGTGCCATGCAAACGAAACATAAGGGTGAAACGCATTTGATAGTTTGTCCTACATCACTCATTTATAATTGGCAAACTGAGATTGATAAGTTTACTCCTAACCTTAATTATTTTATTCATTATGGGGCTGATAGAGTTTTAGAGGAACATGATATACTCAATGCCGATGTTGTGATTACTAGCTATGGTATTCTTCGTAGCGATATTGAACAATTAATACAGTATCGGTTTGGATATATTATTTTAGATGAAAGTCAGGCGATAAAGAACCATTTATCACAAACGGCTAAGGCTGCACAAGTCATAAATAGTAGAAATAGACTGATTTTAAGTGGTACGCCAGTACAGAACAATACATTCGATTTGTATTCACAGTTCAACTTTATTAATCCGGGGCTATTGGGAAATATGGATTTTTTCAAGACGGAGTTTGCTAATAAAATTGACAAGGACAATGATAAAGACAAAACGAATGAATTGCGTAAGCTTATCTATCCATTTATGCTCCGTCGTACTAAAGAACAAGTAGCAAAGGACCTTCCCGATAAGACCGAAACAATATTATGGTGCGAAATGGAAAGTAAACAACGGACTATTTACAATAGCTTCAAAGATGAATATAGAAAGAACATTTTAAAGAAAATTGAAGAGGAAGGATTTGCTAAAGCAGGTATTTATATATTGAGTGGATTAACAAAGCTCCGTCAAATTTGTGATAGTCCTGCCATTTTGAATGAGGAGGAAGCCTATCCGAATGTTAGTATTAAAATAGACGAATTAATGCGTGAGATTGAGGAAAACTCAAGTAATCATAAGGCACTAGTATTTAGTCAGTTTACTACAATGTTGCAACTAATAGGGAAGGAGTTGGACAAAAGGAAAGTAGCCTTTTTTTATTTGGATGGAAGTACTAAGGCTGCTGACAGACAAAAGGCGGTGGCTGAATTTCAGGAGAATGATGAAGTGAAGATTTTCCTAATTAGTTTAAAGGCAGGAGGAGTGGGATTGAATTTGACGGCAGCTGATTATGTTTACATGGTAGATCCATGGTGGAATCCTGCAACCGAACAACAGGCAATTGACCGTACACATCGTATTGGTCAGAAGAAGAGTGTTTTTGCCTATAAACTGATTTGTAAGGATTCAATTGAGGAAAAGATTTTGCAGTTACAACAAAAGAAGAAATCTCTAAGTGCAGATTTGATAAGCGACGAAAATGGGTTTGTGAAAAAACTCACGAAGGAAGATGTGACGTATCTGTTTAGTTAGATTCAACTTGCAAGTTACAGGATGCTTGTTTCAAGTGCTTATACAATCTTTAGCTTGAAGCTAGCAACCTGCAACTAGTAACTAGTAACCAGTTACCGGTAATCTGCGATAACGATAAACTTCAATCTTAAAAGTCCTAATTTATATTTCATTATCTATCACTCCCTGTCAACCTCTATATTTGCAGCTATGCATTATGTAACGGTAGAAGGCTTAACAAAAAGCTACGGTATAAATCCCCTTTTCAGAAACATCACATTCCATATTAACGAAGGAGAAAAAATAGCCCTTATTGCTAGAAATGGTGTAGGGAAGTCCACTTTGTTGAGAATAATTGCTGGTCAAGAAGTTCAGGAGTCAGGTAAAATACATATCAGTAAGGGTGTTACAGTTGCCTTGTTTGAACAAGATCCAAAGTTTGATGAAGAAAAGACAGTGTTAGAAAATATATTTACTAGCAATCATCCTGTAATGAGCGTGATGCGTAAGTATGAGGCTGCATTAGAAGTTGATGATGCAGAGGCAATTACCGAATGTATCAGTCAAATCGAAGAATTAGGTGCGTGGGACTATGAAGCGAAAGTGCATCAGATTTTGAGTAAGTTGAATATTCATCACCTTCAAAATAAAGTAAGTAATTTAAGTGGTGGACAACGTAAAAGAGCTGCCCTTGCAAAAACGCTGATTGATATTGGATTTGAACATCAACATACCCTATTGATGATGGATGAACCCACGAATCACCTCGATGTGAACATGATTGAGTGGTTGGAACATTATCTTTCTCAGGAAAGTATTACACTTTTATTAGTAACGCATGATCGCTATTTTTTAGATGCAGTTTGTACGGAGATATGGGAATTGGAAAGAGAAAATATTTATACTTATGTAGGTGATTATGAGAACTACATGGAGAAGAAAGCGGCTAGGATTGAAAGCGAATTAGCGACGATTGATAAGGCTAAAAATCAATATAGAAAGGAGCTTGAATGGATGCGTAAACAGCCGAAAGCAAGAAGTACGAAGAGTAGAAGTAGACAGGATAACTTTTATGAAGTAGAGGCTAAAGCGAAGCAAAAGATCGAAGACACACAATTGCAATTACAAGTGAAGATGAGTCGAATTGGGGGGAAGGTGCTTGAAGTGAAGAAAGTGTATAAGAGTTATGGAGATTTGCAAATTTTGAAGGGGTTTGATTATACATTTAGTAAAGGAGAACGAATTGGTGTAATTGGAAAAAATGGGGTTGGGAAATCAACATTCTTAAATATCCTGCAGGGATTGGAAAAACCGGATAGTGGTAAAGTGAATGTGGGGGATACCATCATCTTTGGTAATTTTTCTCAGCAAGGGTTAATTATAAAAGAGAATGTGCGGGTTATTGAATATGTTAGGTCTTTTGCAGAAAACTTTCCTCTTGCAAATGGTGGTAGTTTGAGTGCAGCACAGTTTTTAGAATTGTTCCTGTTTACTCCTGAAAAGCAATATACATACCTAAATTCGTTAAGTGGGGGGGAGAAGAAACGTTTACAATTATTGACCATTTTATTTACAAATCCTAATTTTCTAATTCTAGATGAGCCTACAAATGATTTGGATTTGCCTACTCTTGCAGTTTTAGAGAACTTTTTAAATGACTATCAAGGTTGTGTTTTGATTGTAAGCCATGATAGATATTTCATGGACCGATTGGTTGATCACTTATTTGTTTTTGATGGAAATGGAGAGGTTAGAGATTTCCCTGGAAACTATACACAATATCGAATTGAAGAAAGGGAAAAAGAAAAGAGAGGTTCATCTCTCAATTTACCACCTGAACCTGTTATGCCTGTAGAAGTAGTAAAGCAGATGGAAAAATCGGTCAAGAAGTTATCTTTCAAAGAAAAACAGGAATTCGAGAAAATAGAAAAGGAAATAGCTAGTTTAGAAGCTGAGAAGGTTACAATTGCTGAATTGATGAGTAGTGGGGATTTGTCTTTTGAAGTGATCAAAAAACATAGTGATAGACTGATTGCAATTGATAATGAACTAGGGATGAAGGAATTTAGATGGTTAGAGTTGAGCGAAGGTGTTTAAGTATTCAAATGATTAGGAACAAAAAAGGGATAGTATTATTTTGATACTATCCCTTTTTTGTTCCTAATTTCTTAGATTAAAGTAATTTAAATCCAACGCCTAATTCTAGTTGTTGACTCTTCCAATTTTCTGATTTAACTGCATCACTAATATTATTCAAACCAAACACATATCGTCCATACACTCTCAATCCAATTAAATGAACTTGTAGGCCAACTACACCTGATAAATCTCCCGAAGTCACAGCACTTACTGCATTGTCCTTCAAGGTAACACCTTTATTTAGTAAGATTCCATATTGTGGACCGGCATTAAGTGTAAATATTTTTGCAAAATTATACCTCAATAAAATAGGGACATTTAAATAACTTAATTTGAAAAGTGTATTAGGTTGTAATCCAGAAGTAATTGAACCAACAGTCAAACCAGAAGTTGTTTTTGCAGAAAGTTGGCTGAAAAGTAATTCGGGTTGAATGCCCCAAGTATTTGTTAAGTCAAGTTCTAGAAATGCACCTCCTTGATAAGAGAGTTTATATCCAGATTCAAAAGATTCGCCATCAATTTTTGTTCCAATAGAGCCTAGTTTGGCACCGAGTGCAAATCCCTGTGCATTCGCAGAAATAGCAATTACAACAAGTGCAATTGATGATAAAAGTATTTTCTTCATAATTGTAAATTTTTTCAAAAATAAAGGCAATCTATATGCCATAATTTAATTATTAAATTTTCTTTTTCTTTTTTTTAAAATTTTAGTCGCAACAAATTAAAGAATACTAAAGAAAAATTGCAAATATTAGGTCTCAAGACCGGAACTTTTGATAAGGGAGATCAAATAAAAATAAGTTGTTCAGAGATTTATTTGAATCTGATTAAAGGTATAAAGTAGTAATGCAAGTGTATGCCACGAAGAGTGTCCTCACACATTGAAATACTTTTATACTTTTTTGAAAACTATTCTTGTGCTTTTTTTGCTTAAAACCTTGTATTTTTTATTGTAAAAAGGGAGGTGCATCGAAAATTTTAATATTTTTTTCCAAAAAAATATGACATAGCGCAGCATTTTTTTATTAAATAAACTTAAAATAGTTCATCAAAGGTTGTTTTTTAGTTATAGTTACAGAAAATTTTTAAAATTTCCTTTAATATTTAATTAATATTTCTTTTATAACGTTTCCAAATTGTATTTTTACCCCAAATTATAAATATGAAATTATTTGTGGGTGGACTATCTGCCAATTTAGATGATGTGGATTTAAAAGAAATGTTTGAACTATATGGCGATGTTCAATCTGCTATGATAGTTAAAGATAAGGCAACAGGTAAAGGAAAGGGCTTTGGCTTTTTAGATATGCCAAATGCTGCCGAAGCAAAGGAAGCAATGGATTTATTAGATGGTGTTGCTATTTTTGGAAAGAAGATTGCTGTTAAGCCTGCAGAAGAACAACCAAGAAAAACATCTAGCGATTATCGGTCAAACGATAGGGATAATAGATTTAATCGTGCTGATTCACGAAATTCAGATTCAAGAGGAGGGTATGATAGGAATTCAGATTCAAGAGGAGGGTATGATAGGAATTCAAGAAGTTCTGAACCAAGAAATACAGATAGAAGAAGATATTAGACCAATTTTAAATAAATGCAACATCAGCTATTTTTTGTTGGTGTTGCATTTGCTATTTATAGAAGTTCGTTATTGTATTTTTTGATTGAATTAGCCGTTTATTTTTAAATTTGGGCATTATTTTGTTATTTTACTGAAATAATTCCTTCGAAATCAAATAAATCAACAAAAAAAACGTTATATACAATAGTACTTTTATAAACAAATAGTTTACTATCACTATACTTAATTGAATTTGAATGAAAAAATTAATCACAGTCTTTTCTTTTTTACTATTAATAACGCTTTTTCAGGCTTGTGCACCCAAAAAGCCTTTATACAGTAATACTCAACCTACTGCAGCAAGGGTAATTGAACCTCCTGTTACAAAAGATCCGTATGTTCCATTTACAAGAGAGTTGTTTGATAAGTTGAGTGCCAATAATATTGATGTAAAGTTGGTTCAATTTTATATCGATCAACAACTTGTACTCACTCGGAATTTGAATAATGATCAAGTATCTGTAAAGAATGGAGTGATTAAATTTAATAATGGTAAATATGTGAATGAAATTGTATTTCCTCAGTACACACCTGTTGTTGTGGATGCAATAGAAGGAGATGGACTACGTGTAAGTGCAGAATCGGGTTCAAATACTCTTAAATTTTTAAACTCAAAACAATACTCTCCTATAAATTATATTTTTAATCCTGATAAGTGGGGTAAAGATGGAGCTTGTGAAGTGAACTACAATAGTAATAAGTACGCAGTATTGTGTCCTACGTGTTCTACTAATTCACCAAACGAAGCTAAATTAGTAGTAAAGCAAAGTGCTTTTGATAACCTTGATAGACAAAGTACAATCATAAAAGGAAGGACTGTTACAAGTCCAGGAGGTAATTAAGTACTAATAAATCCTTGTGATTCTTTGGAAAATCTTTGTGTTCATAGTGATAAAACCTCCTAAGTAGTAACCTGTTTTTTTGAGTAATTAATGCGCATAAATAGCGCATAATATGCTTGAAAGAAGGCTTTGTTATTCATTAATACTACTTAGAGAATTGAATAAATGTTGATTTAATTAATACTTCTATCATAATCGACAATAACGCGCGCAGTATTAGTAATATTGCTCTCTAAAATAGAGAAAGTGCAATCAGTAATATCAATAGTGCGAGTATTATATGTAATACTTATCTCTATTTTGAAAATTTGAGATAAATATTGGCAATACTGCGAGCAGTTTTGGGAACTTTGCTCGCAGTTTTGATGATTTTGCGAGTAGTGTTAGTAATACTTCTATCTAATTGATTATTTCATAGTTTTTTATTCGGAAGACTGCAAAAGAATGCTTTTATTAAGCCAAACTAGTTTACTACTCAGGATTTTTTACCACTAGGTACACAAAGTTTTTCACAAAGAAACACAAGAATTTATTGTTTATAATCGCTCAGATTCATCAATTTTATTAGAAAACTTCGTGTTCCTTGTCTTTTTCATTGTTTCCCTTGTGGTAAAATCTCCTGAGTAGTAACCAAACTAGTCAATATATAATACATTGCCAAACAGTTTTTTACTTCAATTATACTATTCCTAAGCATTTAAAGGGATAAAGCACTAAAAGGAATTCTGAAAATGACAAATAATTTTTATGCACCCTTATAAAAATTATCAGGTTACATTTGCCCCTTTGTAATTTAAATATAGCGATATGTTTTGGTATGAACCTGATGTGAAGGAAGTTGAATTTAGAAAAGAACAGGTGGTAGATCCTAAAATGTTATTTTATGGAAGCTCTTCAATTAGACTTTGGGATACTTTATATACCGATTTTGAAGCCTTTAAACCATTAAATATGGGTTTTGGAGGATCTACTTTAGCATCTTGTATAGTATATTTTGAAAGATTAATGGAGGATTTAAACCCTGATATTATATTGATATATGCGGGAGATAATGATTTAGGTGATGGAAGGCATCCTGAAGAAGTTTTTATTTTCTTTAAACAAATGGTTTCAGATGTTCGTAAACGGTTTGGTAATATTCCTTTACTTTACGTGTCTATAAAGCCAAGCATCAGGCGATTTAATATTATTGAACAGATTAGGTTTACCAATAAAATCATAGCATCTGAAATTGAAAAGATGGATGATAATGTTTTTTTTGTTGATGTTTTTAATAAGATGCTCGATTCAAACAGATTCCCTGATAGGTCTTTGTTTCAGCCTGAAGGATTACATTTGAATGAAAAAGGCTATTTTATTTGGAAAGAAGTAATTACTAATTTTATGCTTGAAAATAATATTACTTTACGTTAAATTAATATGGTCAAATGTACAAGGCACTTTCTACTTCAATAACTTTAGGGGGCTATAAGCGAGCATATTACAAGTGGTTTAGTCATCATTTGCAGCGTGATATGGAATTACTTGTTTTTGGTGAATCTGGAAGACCTGTTATCTTTTTTCCAACAAGAACTGCAAGGTTTTTTGACTATGAAGATTGGATGGTTGTTGATGCTTTTAAGGACAAGTTGATTGCGGGAGAATTACAATTGTTTTGTATAGATAGTGCCGACCAACAAAGTTTTTATAATAAGGCAATCACTCCTATGCAGCGAATACTTAAGCATAATCATTTTGAGCAATATATACTTCAAGAATTAATGCCTTTTATACGGCAAAAAAATAGCAATCCAAACCTTATTTCTGCAGGTTGTAGTTTGGGTGGATATCATGCAGTTAATATTGCATTAAGGTATCCAATTCTCTTTAAAAAAGTTGTCGCAATGAGTGGTAGATACGACTTAACGTTAAGGCTTGCCTATTTTGATGATTTGTTTGAAGGGTATATGGATGATCAAATTTATAGTCATACGCCTACTAAATTCTTACCCAATATATTTAATCCACATAGTCTTGACTTACTAAGGAAGTTAGATATAACTATTGTGATTGGAGAAGATGACGCATTTTTAAATAACAATCATCTTTTACATCAACAACTTACAGATAAGCAAATTGCTCATAAATTTTATGTTTGGAAAGGAGAAGCACATAAAGCACAATATTGGATACAAATGGCAAAGCTTTATTTTTAATTAATAACCATTTCCTTGATAATATTGGGACTTATCGAAACATAACTAGGTTTTTTAGTTATCAAACACCAATCTTAATTTGTTACACTCAGGAGGTTTTACCACAAAGTAAACAAAGAAAAAACCAAGGAACACTAGGTTTCCTAACAAAATAGTTGAATCTGATTCATTATAAATAATAAATCCTTGTGATTCTTTGCATAAATCTTTGTGTTCATAGTGGTAAAACCTCCTGAGTAGTAACCTTGACTTAATTTATATCCTAAGCAAATTTTCAACTAGAAATTAAGCTTAAAAAATATCAATTTGAATAATCAATTAATAATTATTCCATTATAAAAGGTACTTTCCTGTATAACTTTTCTTAACTTTTTTGATCCCTTCGGGGATACCACTATAAACTAAATTACCTCCTGCATCACCTGCTTCCGGGCCTAAATCAATCAACCAATCAGCACATTTAATAACATCTGTATTATGTTCAATCACAATTAGGGAATGTCCCTGTTCTATTAATTTATTAAATGATGCAAGTAGCTTTTTTATATCATGAAAGTGAAGGCCGGTAGTAGGTTCATCAAATACAAAAAGAATATGCCCTGCACCTTTTCCTTTTCCAAGGAATGAGGCTAATTTTACACGCTGTGCTTCACCTCCACTTAAAGTATTAGAAGATTGTCCGAGCTTAACATAGCCTAAGCCTACATCTTGCAGTGTTAGAATGGCCTTGACAAGATTCTTTTCATCTGCAAAGAATTCTATCGATTCGTCAACACTCATTTCTAATACATCGTAAATACTTTTTCCTTTATAAGTAACTTCGATAACTTCTTCCTTAAAGCGTTTTCCACCACATATTTCGCAGGTTAAATGTACATCAGCAAGAAATTGCATTTCTACAATTTGTTCTCCTTCTCCTTTACAGGCATCACACCGTCCTCCATCCACATTGAAGGAAAAATGCTTGGGTTGAAATCCCCTGATTTTAGATAGAGGTTGTTTGGCATATAAATCTCTTATTTCATCATAAGCTTTAATATAGGTTATGGGATTACTACGAGAAGATTTACCGATTGGGTTTTGATCAATCATTTCAATTTGTGAAATATAGTCAATGTCTCCAATTACAGATTTATGAAGGCCAACCTTTTCTGAGAACTCACCTTTTATTTTTTGTAATGCAGGATACAATATTTGTTTTACTAAGGTAGTTTTTCCGCTTCCGCTTACTCCTGTTATTACCGATAAAATGTCTAGAGGAAATTCAACTGTAATGTCTTTTAAATTGTTGTGTCTTGCTCCTTCTACTGTAATACTCCTATTCCATTTTCTAACAGCTTTAGGTGCTTCGATTTTAAGTTCACCTTTTAAATATTTCCCTGTGAGACTTGCAGGGTTATCAATCAATTGCTGATAATTACCTGCTGCCACTACCTCTCCACCTAAATGTGAAGCTAAAGGACCCATATCTATCACATAATCAGCTTCTCGCATTATCATTTCATCATGTTCAACAACAACGACAGTATTTCCAAGTGATTTTAGTGATTTTAGAACCCCAATTAATTTCTCTGTATCTCTACTATGCAATCCAATTGATGGTTCATCCAAAATATAAAGGGAGTTGGTAAGGTTGCTGCCTAAACTTCTCGTAAGTTGTATACGCTGACTCTCTCCACCGCTCAAGCTATTTGCCAATCTATTTAAAGTTAAATAGCCTAATCCAACATCTATTAATGTTTGAAGCCTTTGGTGTACTTCCAATAGAATTCGTTTGGCCACTTGTTGATCGCTTTCATTCAAGTTGATTTTGTCAAACCAAGATTTGAGATCTTTTACTTGCATCTCGCAAAGCTCACCAATATGAAGCTGATCAACTTTTACATATAATGCTTCTTTTCGTAGTCTATATCCCTCACAGTCCGGACATTTTGTTTTGCCCCTATACCTGCTCAACAATACTCTATATTGAACTTTGTACAAATTGGCTTCGACTTCTTTAAAAAAAGCATTAATACCTTCTAAATATTTAGCCCCTGTCCATAAAAGTCTGTACTGATCTTTAGTTAGATCCATAATCGGCTTATGAATTGGAAAATTGAAAGCCGAAGCCCCCCTTATAAATCGATCTTTCCATTCGCTCATTTTCTCACCTCTCCAACAGGCAACTGCACCTTCATAGAGGCTCAATCTTTTATCTGGTATTACAAGGTCTTCATCTACTCCTAAAACTTGACTAAAACCCTCACAAGTTGGGCATGCACCATAGGGATTATTAAAAGAGAATAAATTAGGTACAGGTTCTTCGAATTGTAATCCATCTAATTCAAATTTATTACTAAAATGAAGGAATTCTTTTCCATCTAGCTCAAGATACATCTGTCCATCTCCTTCATAAAATGCTATTCCTATTGAATCACTTAATCTGTGTAAGTCATCTTCATCAAACTCTTTTGTTACAATTCTATCTATTAATACGTAGGCATGTGAAGTAGTACTTTTCTGAATAAGCTTTTGCTTCAAATCAAGATCACTTAATTCTAAGACTTCCTCAATTCTAATAGGTTCTAGTGCTCCATTTTTTTCATTATTAGGCAATGCTAATCTACTAAAGCCTTTCGCCATCAAAATGTTCAGTTCTTCCCTGATTTCTCTGTTAGCATGAAGTTTAAAAGGAACAATGATAACGAGTCTTCTCCCATTTTCAAGTTGGGAAATCGCCTTAATTACATCCTGAACATCATCTTTTTTGACTTCTTTGCCACTGATAGGAGAAATTGTTTTACCCACTCTTGCATACAAAAGACGTAAATAGTCATAAATCTCTGTCATGCTACCTACAGTACTACGAGGGGTTCGAGTAATAACCTTTTGTTCAATAGCAATTGCAGGGCAGAGCCCTTTTATATAATCTACATCAGGTTTCACCATTCTTGCCATGAACTGACGTGCATAAGAGCTTAAACTTTCTGCATATCTTCTTTGACCTTCAGCAAACAGAGTATCGATTGTAAGTGATGATTTTCCACTTCCACTAACACCTGTTACTACTATAAATTGATTTCTTGGGAATTCTACAGTTATGTTTTTTAGATTGTGCGTTCTTGCACCCTTCACTAATATATTGTTGTTGTGGTTATGAGAAATAGTTGAGTCTGATTGAACTATTTTTTTTTCCACTCCAGTATTTGATTCCTTTTTCTTTGACTTGACACCCATTTTCTGATCTAAAATTTTCTCCATAACTGAAGCAATATAAACACAACTAGTCTAATTAAGTTTAAAATTTTCAAAACAGGAAATAATCATTAGAAATATAGCCTTTTAGTAAATTTAAACTGTTCAAAGTTTTCCAATTGATTAGTGATCAGAGAAGCTGATTTTTTCAAGTTAGTTTCCATTTAGTCTTGAATAATTTAAGTATTGAAAAATTATTAATAAGTAATGATTTTCATTTAAAATAGCGATGTTATTAAATTTTATTAAAAATAATTATTTTCCACAATTAATATTAAATGTTAATTGCCAAGCTGAGTTGTCAGAGATGATATCTTGTTTTATTCTTCATGATCATGATTGATTTAATGCTAAACGATTGATCGGATTTAATAAGTTCAAATGCTGTGATTGATTGCATTTTTTAGTATGTGTCTATTAGAGGCGATTCCTATGTGCATTTTGATTTTTTGTATTCTTAAGTTGTGGCTTTAGGAATTGCGTCTTAATGTGATTTGTTGAGTTGCTAAGAGTGCTATTAGTAATTTATTTTTAATTTTAATTATAAAGTTTAATTTATTATAAAACAGATTTTATTTTTTTTAAATAATTTAATTTTAAAACAATAATTTTTGTAGGAAGTGGTAGATGAAACTGTCAATTTTCATTGATAAAAGTGCTATGATTTTGTTTTTTTTAAATCAACTAGACTGCTTTTTAATATTTATTAATTAAAAATGAATGGGTTATAGTTTTTTATTTAGGGGAATAAGTAAAAAGAAGGGGCTGTTTTTCTTTTGGATTGATGTGACTTTAGATGGGTTCATGAATTTAATAAAGTATTGTAAATCAGTTATTAAGGTTTTTTATTCCTTATTTTTTGGCTGTGAATAACCTGAAAAGGGGGAAATACTTTTTAACAATCTCGTAAATTCAGCCCTTTTTGTGCTAGAAGTTTCTATTATTACATCCGAATTGTAACATGAACCTAGTTCAAATTATAGTTCATTATCCACCATCCTTGTTTTTTGTACCCATTGTATTAAACCTATTATTATGAAGTCGTTTGCAGGCGCAACGGATACGCAATTAATTAGCGTGTTCAGAAAAGGAGATATGGCAGCGTTAGAGACGCTGATCAGTCGTCACAAGGATAGTGTTTTTAGCACTATCTCATACATGGTTAAGGATAATCATGTGGCGGATGATATTTTTCAGGAAGTATTTCTTAGAGTTATTGACAAGCTACAAAGCAATAACTATAATGAAGAGGGGCGTTTCTCATCGTGGGTGATGAGATGTGCTCATAATGCATGTATTGATTATTTTCGAAAAATTCAATACACTGTTTCTGTTGGAAGTAATGACAAAGATATTTTTGAGGAAATTGGAGATATGGGCGATGCTGCCGATAATTCGATTGTTCAGAGTGAAACTCATGAGAAAATAAGGAGAATGCTTGACTTTCTTCCTGAAGAACAAAGAGAAGTTATTGTTCTTCGCCACTTTGGTGATATGAGTTTCAAAGAAATTGCTGACATTACAGGTACGAGTATAAATACAGCTCTTGGGAGAATGCGTTATGCACTTTTAAATCTTAGACGTTTGATGGTAGAAAAGGAAATCGCTTTATAGTTTTTAGCTTTGAGAATTTCTATTTTATCTTCTACTTTTTTTACCCTTAATTAACGTATTAATTTGCTCAATATTAGTCTTGCAATATGGATTTACGCCATATAAGTCACCCTTTTATTTAATTTTTATCCTTAAGGCATTCGTAATGAATGTTTAATTATAATTTTTCTATCTTTTGATACACAAAATACAGGCGGTAATCCTTTTAGCAATGGTTTAGTTTTAATTAATCATTTTTTAAAATAATTTCTTCACTTTCCTTAGTATTTAATTAATCCATTTTCATTTTAACTCAACGCTCACTCTTACATTTGCGTTATGGAATTTCAACTGTACGCTCCTTATCAACCCTCAGGCGATCAACCAACTGCTATTAAACAGTTAGTAAATGGCATTGAACAAGGCGAACATTATCAAACGCTTTTAGGTGTTACTGGTAGTGGTAAGACTTTTACAATGGCAAACATCATTGCCACAACACAACGACCTACACTTGTATTGACACATAATAAGACTTTGGTGGCTCAGCTGTATGGAGAGTTTAAGCAATTTTTTCCAGATAATGCTGTAGGTTATTTTGTTAGTTACTACGACTATTATCAGCCAGAAGCGTATATGCCAGTTAGCGACACCTACATAGAAAAAGATTTAAGCATCAATGAGGAGTTAGATAAGTTACGGCTACAAGCTACTAGTGAATTGTTGAGTGGTCGCAGAGATATTGTTGTTGTAGCAAGTGTAAGCTGCATTTATGGTATGGGAAATCCTACTGAATTTGCTAATGGAGTGGTACGGATTCATAAAGGGCAGATTATTTCTCGGCAGGGATTCCTTCATGCCCTTGTAAATAGTTTGTATCAACGTAGTCAGGGCGAATTTGGTAGGGGAACTTTTCGTGTAAATGGGGATACTGTAGATATTAACCTTCCTTATCTAGATATTGCTTATCGGGTTACTTTCTTTGGTGACGAAATTGAAGAGATTGAAAGCTTGGAGAAAGCAACAAGCAAAAGGATTGGCTTATTGGATAATGCTGCTATTTTTCCAGCAAATCTTTATCTTGCCCCAAAAGATATTATGGTGCAAGTTATCAATGAGATTCAGGATGAGATGATGGCACAGGTGGAGTATTTTAAAGCTACAGGTAAGCATGTAGAGGCACAACGAGTGAAAGAACGTGTGGAATATGATTTGGAAATGATTAGGGAGTTAGGTTATTGTAGTGGCATCGAAAATTATTCTCGTTTCTTTGATAGAAGAGAACCGGGTACAAGACCCTTTTGTTTATTGGACTATTTTCCCAAAGACTTTCTTTGTTTGATTGATGAAAGTCATCAGACCATTCCACAAATCACAGGTATGTATGGCGGTGATAGAAGTAGAAAGATGGTGTTGGTTGATTATGGATTCCGATTGCCGAGTGCAATTGATAATCGTCCACTTAATTTCTCAGAGTTTGAGAATATTATAGGGCAAACCATTTTTGTAAGTGCAACTCCCGGAGAATATGAATTGCAACAGACGGGAGGTGTGGTTGTAGAACAAGTGGTGAGACCTACCGGATTATTAGAACCTCCTATCGAGGTTCGTCCTTCAGTAAATCAGATTGATGACTTATTAGATGAGATAGACAAGACAGTAAAAAAAGGGGATAGGGTATTGGTTACTACACTTACCAAACGGATGGCGGAGGAGATGGACAAATATTTGGGAAGAATAAATATTAAGTCGAAATATATTCATAGTGATGTGGATACATTGGAACGAATTGAAATATTGCGGCAGTTACGATTAGGTGAGATTGATGTATTAGTGGGAGTTAACCTTTTAAGAGAAGGACTTGATTTGCCTGAAGTGGCATTAGTAGCAATTTTAGATGCTGACAAAGAGGGATTCTTGCGTAACGAACGTTCGTTAACTCAGACTGCAGGTCGTGCGGCAAGAAATGTGGATGGGAAAGTTATATTTTATGCCGATAAGATGACAATGAGTATGCAACGAACTATAGACGAAACGACTCGCAGACGTGAAAAACAAATAGCCTACAATATTCAGCACAATATTACACCGACAACGGTGAATAAGAGTATCGACCAAATAATGATGCAGACTTCTGTTTTAGATATTAAGGGTTTCGATGCAAATAAGCCTTATGCAATAATTGATGCTGCACAACTGAATGTTGCCGCAGAAGAACAAGTCAGTTATAAGACTATTCCACAGATGGAAAAGGCGATTACTCAAACTAAGAAGCAAATGGAGAAAGCCGCTCGTGACCTCGATTTCATGGAAGCAGCAAGATTGAGAGACGAAATGTTTAGATTACAGAAGGAATTGGATGGGATGAAGTGAATTGAGAATTGGTTTTTCGATAAAAAAAATAATGCTTAGATTTTGTCTTTGAAATATAATACTTAAGTGTTAATTACAAAAACTTGCAGATACAACTATAACATAAAAATCAACTTTATAAGCTTGGCAAAAATTGCAAGAGTATAAAAATCAATTTTAAAGTCGTCGTCGACATGGTTATTATCAAAACATAAGATTAAAAGCTTTCCATTTTAAAAGAAAAATATATGGGATCTCCCGAACTAGAATCTATTTATGACGTTATAACATTAGAAAAATATATTAGCACCAAACTTTTAGTGAAATAATTTCAGTTTTTGGGGTATCAGACTGACAAAATGTATTGTTTCTAGTAAAAAAAATGTTAATTGGGAATATTTATACGCTGTCGAAAAAACAGGTTCGTTTATTTGTAACTGCAAAGGCATACTATTTGATAAAAAACTAAAAAAATGAAAGTAAATATGAATGTAAAAAACATCTTAACGATTGTGGGCATTAGTGCCTCTACTGCATTAGCAAGTGTTTTTGGGTACTCCAAGCTAATGCAAAATTCTTATGGAGATATCCAACAAGCAGGAAGAATACCCGCAAATTATGCAGGCTTCTTTGGGAATTCGGGTAATAATGGGGCAGCTAATGTCGATTTTACCAATGCTGCCACAACTGCAACTCCTGCTGTGGTGCATATTAAAACCAAAATAAAGGCTAAGCAAATTACTAACAACAATCATCAAAAGAACCCTTTTGGTGATATGTTCGGTGGCGACATGTTCGATCAGTTTTTTAATGGTCCTCGTGTTCAAACGATTCCTGAACAAAGGGCAAGTGGTAGTGGTGTATTAATTAGCGAAGATGGTTTGATTGTTACAAATAACCACGTTGTAGATGGAGCAGATGAAATTGCTATTACTCTTACTAACAAGAAAACTTATAAGGCTACACTTGTAGGTGCAGATCCTAGTAGTGACTTAGCAGTAGTTAAAATTGAAGCAAAGGGATTGCCTTACTTGATTTATGGTAATAGCGATGAAGCTAAACTTGGACAATGGGTGTTGGCAATTGGCTATCCTTTAAATTTAGACGTTACCGTAACTGCGGGAATTGTAAGTGCTAAATCGAGAAGTATTAATATAAATGAAAAACAGAGCTCTACTCCAGTTGAATCATTCATTCAAACTGATGCAGCTGTTAATCCAGGAAACAGTGGTGGTGCATTAATCAATACTACCGGCGAATTGATTGGTATTAACTCCGCAATTGCTTCCCCTACAGGCTCTTATGCGGGTTATTCGTATGCTATTCCCGTAAACATTGTAAAGAAAGTAGTTAATGATATCGTTAAGTTTGGTACAGTTCAAAGAGCGTTTTTAGGAATTTCATATCCTAAAGAAGGCTTAAGTGATGAGGAAAAGGCTAAACAAGGTATAAAGGATCTTGATGGAGTATATGTTTTGGAAACTCCTGTAGGTGGAGCGGCAAATGCAGCAGGTATTAAGAAAGGAGATGTAGTGACCAAGATTAATGGTAACAAGGTTACAACAGGACCTGAAATGGTTGAACAAGTTGCTCGTTACAAACCAGGAGATAAAATTTCTATAACCTATTTGAGAGAAGGAAAAGAAAACACTGTAAATGTCACTTTGAAAAATAGAGTAGGAAATACAGATGTAGTTAAAAACCAAGGGGTTTTGGAAAATTTAGGTGCTGACTTAGAAAATGTTGACAAAAAAGTAGCCGCAGCAAATGAAATTTCTGGAGGTGTATTGGTTAAAAAGATAAAAGAAGGATTATTGAAGGCTACTAAAATGCAAGATGGCTTCGTGATTACTAGTGTTAATGAACAAGAAGTGAAAACTGTTGATGAGCTGAAAGAAGCGCTCAAGTTGGCTAAGGGAAGTACTGTGAGATTGATGGGTATTTATCCTGGATTCCAAGGTACTTATGCATATCCTTTAAATTTAGGAGGAGGAGAATAAGAAAGACGCATTAGTTTTATAGTAAAAGAGAGGTTATCGAATGACAACCTCTCTTTTTTATTAAATACCATTAATTTGAAGGAATTAGGCAAAAATTTTCATTTTTGAAATACTTTTATAATCTTTTTTCATAGGTTTAATCTATTAATCAACAGTAAAATCATGTTGTCGTTGGATTAAATCCTATATTTTCGCAGACATACTGAATTATAAAATGGTTTTTAATGGATTATAGTCAATACAGTCACATTTCATTCGATCTTTGGTTAACCTTAATACAATCGAATCCTAATTACAAACAAAAGCGAAACCGATTATTGATAGATTTCTTTGAAATCACTATTGACCCTCAGATTGTTGATGAGAGCTATAATAAATTTGACCGTCTTTTTAATGCTATCAACGAAATTACCGGAGGAAACCTTGACTCTTATGAGTTGTGGCTTATTTTTTTAGGTGAATTGAATGTGAATGTTAAGGAAGTAAGTCTTGATTTGTTAAAGGAATTTATAGCAAAAACAGAAGTGCTTTTTTTTCAAATGTCGCCTGTATTAATCGACGAAAAAACGCCACAATTATTTGAACGTCTTGTTGCTGAAGGACATACACTGAGTTTGCTATGTAATACAGCATTTACAAGAAGTCATTTTTTGCGTAAGTTATTGGAACAATTGGGAGTAGCTAAATACCTTTCTTTTCAATTGTATTCAGATGAGATGGGATATTCGAAGCCCAATATTATAGTTTATGAAACTTTATTCAATGAAGTTCAAAAGATTAAGACAATTGGAAAGAATCAAATTATTCATGTAGGTGACAATCCGATAGCTGATTTTAAGGGAGCCCGCAATTTTGGCATAGAAAGTAGGTTGTTATTACCTGGAGAGACAGTTTGTACTGTTTTTGAAAAGAATTAAATATTATATACATCAATATAAACTAAAAGAAAAGTAAACTGTTGCTTTAGTTTTCTGAGCATTGAATTTCTTGGTTTTCATTTACCTAATTTATACAATCAATTTTTTGATTTAATGGATATACAACACCTGATTCGTGACATTATTGAACATCCGATACCGTCTTTGTTGGTAGTAGGCAATTTAATTATTATTGAAAGTTTATTATCGATTGATAATGCAGCTGTTTTGGCAACAATGGTCATGGATTTGCCAAAATATCGAAGGAAACGTGCCTTGAAATATGGCATTATTGGAGCCTATCTTTTTCGTGGATTAGCCTTGTTATTTGCTACGTTTTTAGTTCAGTTTTGGTATTTGAAACCGATAGGGGGACTTTATCTGCTTTATTTAGTTTGGAATTGGTGGATGGAGAAACTTGCTGAAGAATCAGATAAAAAAGATATAGACAAAAATGAGAAATGGCTTTATAAAAAAATTGTTGGTTTTATTGGGAACTTTTGGGCAACAATTATTCTTGTGGAATTGATGGATGCCGCTTTTTCTATTGATAATGTTTTTGCTGCAGTTGCATTTTCAGATAATATAGTTTTAATTTGGTCGGGTGTGTTCATTGGTATTCTTGCTATGCGATTTGTTGCTCAATTGTTCATCAATCTAATGGAAAAATATCCATTTTTAGAGACTTGTGCGTTTATTGTAATTGGCTGCTTAGGATTAAAATTAGTTCTCTCTGTTGTGAGTCACTATTACCCGACTTCCTCATTTGGAGAGATGATTGAAAGTAAGGAAGCTGATTATTTGACTTCAGCATTTACTATTGGCATTTTTGTTATTCCTTTCATTGTTCGTGTATTATTTTATCATCCTCACAAAGACAAGAAACTCGAACTCTAAGTGTAATCAGTTTTTATTAATTTAGTTATTATTCGGGTATTTTTACTATAGTAGTCACTAGGTTTTGTACAAAGAAACATAAGGATAAGAATTTACTTCATTACTTAATGTATCAACTAAAAATAGAATCTTTCTATTCCTTGTTATTATTAGTTCCCTTCGAGATAACATGTCCTTAATAGTGATTTTATTTAACATTCAAATTAGAATTTAAAAAGCTTAGATCAAATCTGAAACTTACACAATGTCACCCTTTATACAGACAGACTGCCAATTTTTCCCTTTTGTTAATGTTGGCAGAAAAATTGACAATCTGGTGTCATAATTAATTTTTATAAAACTAGTAGGAAAAATATTACATCTAATAAAACAATTTATGACAGAGAAAGACGTACTTGAAACAAATGACATTAGTAATGAAGCAGTGGGAAATACTGATGAAAATGTGGCAGGAACTGCTACCTTGAACGAACAAGTTGAAGAAGTAAGTGAATTGGACAAGATTAAAGCCGAACTTGACGAACAAAAAGATAAGTATTTAAGGCTGATGGCAGAATTTGATAACTATCGTAGAAGAACTGCAAAAGAACGTTTGGAATTGATTCAAACTGCAGGAAAGGAGATTGTTGTTAGCTTGTTAGATGTTTTAGATGATTGTGATCGTGCTGAGGCTCAACTACAAAAGAGTAATGATATTGCACTTCAAAAAGAAGGTATTCAGTTAGTATTTAATAAAATCAGAAATACTTTACACGGAAAGGGTGTTAAGGCAATGGAGAGTATTCATACAGATTTTGATGTAGAAAAGCATGAAGCAATTACGGAAATTGATGCACCTAATGAGGGTCTTAAAGGAAAAGTTTTAGATGAGGTGATGAAGGGCTATTATTTGAATGACAAGATTGTTCGATTTGCAAAGGTTGTTGTAGGAAAATAATTGAAATTAAATTGACAATATAAAAATAACTCCCTCAGATAAATTTAGAATTGGGGATTAAGACAAACGTAATGAAAAGAGATTACTACGAAATATTGGGCGTATCCAAAAGTTCTTCGGCAGACGAAATAAAAAAGGCTTATCGTAAAGTTGCTATGCAATTTCATCCTGATAGAAATCCGGGCGATAAAGCTTCAGAGGAGAAATTCAAAGAAGCAGCAGAAGCTTATGAAGTGTTGAGCGATGCGGATAAAAAGGCAAAATATGATCGCTATGGTCATCAAGCATTTGGTCCTGGAATGGGTGGCGGTGGTCGTCAAGCATCAAATATGGAGGATATTTTCAGTCAATTTGGAGATGTGTTTGGTGACGATGCTTTCGGTAGTTTCTTTGGAGGTGGTCGTAGTAGAGGTGGCGGAGGCAGAACTCGTGGACAGCGTGGAAGTAATCTTCGAATCAAAATGAAATTAAATTTTGAGGAGATTGCAAATGGCGTGACAAAAAATGTTAAGGTAAAAAAGAATGTTGCTTGTAATACCTGTAGTGGGAGTGGAGCAAAGGATAAAAATAGTGTGCAAACTTGTCATACTTGTAATGGTAGTGGTCAGGTAAGGAAAATGGCAAATACCTTTTTAGGTCAAATGCAAACTGTAACTGCTTGTCCTACATGTCATGGTGAAGGTCAGACTGTAACTGCAAAATGTACTGCATGTCGAGGCGAGGGTAGGGTTTATGGCGAAGAGACAATTAGCATAGATATACCTGCCGGCGTTCAAGAGGGAATGCAGTTGAGTATGAGTGGTAAAGGAAATGCGGGTGAACGAGGGGGGGCTAATGGTGACTTAATCATTCAAATAGAAGAAGAAGCACATCACGAATTACATAGGGATGGCTTGAATGTTTCTTACGATTTATATATTTCCTTCCCTGATGCGTCTTTTGGTACAAGTGTTGAAGTGCCTACAATAGATGGTAGGGCTAAGATTAAGATTCCCGCAGGTACTCAAAGTGGAAAAATATTTAGATTGAAGGGAAAAGGATTTCCTGAAGTTCAAGGTTATGGCAGAGGCGATCAATTAGTGTATGTGAATGTTTGGACACCACAGGACTTATCAAGTGAAGAAAAAAGTTTGCTTGAAAAATTGAATGCAAGTCCTAACTTCAAACCGAAGCCTGATAAGAATAATAAGAGTTTCTTTGAAAGAGTAAAAGAAGCATTTAATTAAGTGTGAGTTCTTACAAGGCGTTTTAATTTTTTGAGATAAGGAAGTTGAAAAATTATTACCCTTTAAAATAGCCTGATCAATTTTTATAAAATTATATTTACGTAACAAAGTCTGATTTAAATCTAAATCAGACTTTGTTGTTTTTATTATTTCTCAGTTAATTCATTAACATTCTTATGTAAACTCTCTTTCTCTTTACCTCTTTCCCCTTACTTTGTGCCAAATTATAAGGTATGTATAAGTCTTTATTTTGTTGGATAGTACTATTTGTATTCGGATTTTCATTTTCATCTTGTGCTTCAATTGATACAGTTATCATTCATAGCAATAGTATGCACAAGGAAATTAAAGCAGTTGTAATTACACCTAAATTAAATCCTCTTATTAAGGCAAAATATCCTGTTGTTTATTTATTACATGGTTACAGTGGCACTTATGCAGATTGGATTAAGAAAGTACCCTCATTGCAAGCCCTTGCTGACGAAAATCAGTTGATTATTGTATGCCCCGACGGTGGATTCTCTAGTTGGTATTTAGATAGCCCGATAGACAGTAATTATAGATATGAAACTTTTGTTTCATCAGAAATTCCCAATTTTATTGATGATCATTATAATACAATTAAAGACAGAAAAGGGAGGGCGATAACAGGATTAAGTATGGGAGGACATGGAGGATTGTTTATTGGTTATCGTCATTCGGATGTTTTCGGTGCTTGTGGAAGTATGAGTGGGGGAGTAGACCTAAATTTTAGTGTCCATAAATTTGATGTGGCAAAGAGAATTGGAGATTCTAGTCACTACCCTGAGAATTGGAAAAAATATTCTGTCGTTAATGTCGTGGACATCAATCCAAAATTTCCCCTTTCCATTATTTTTGATTGTGGTGTGGATGATTTTTTCTATGAAAACAATAAGGCATTACACCAAAAGTTAGTGTCAAAGGGAGTCAAGCATGACTACATTGAAAGACCAGGAAAGCACGATTGGAATTATTGGAGCAATGCAATAGAGTATCAATTATTGTTTTTTAGGAAATATTTTAATAGATAATCCTAACTATCTAGTAGGTAAAACTTTTAGTGTAAATAGGGTAATTTACAAGGGTGCCGTTTAACTGATAGGTTTTGTAATTTAACCCTTCAGTTTTGTCGCTTAACCCTTCAGTTTTGTCGCTTAACCCTTCAGTTTTATCGTTTAACTTATAGGTTTTGTAATTTAACTCATGAGTTGTATGATTTAACCTATAGGTTTTATAGCTTAACCTACAGGTTAAATCGCTTAACTTATAAGTTGCGTCGCTTAACTCATGAGTTTTTTTATGAAAAGCTTAAGAGATACCTCATTTACATCAAGTCGAAGAATGGCAATATTGGATAGATTAACTTTAAAGATGCGGAAGAATATGATAGCTTTTTAATGAGTTTATCATAAAGAAATAAATAAAACAGTAATAATTCTATTTAATCTGTCAAAGTAGAATTCGACGTTGATTTTTTGGGGGTAATGACTCCTGTGTAGTAATTTTATTTTACGTCTCCATCCCTAATACGAACTTTTCTTTTGTTTGCTATTTTTCTTTCAAATAATATGACTTCTTTAGGTTTGCCATTAAGCATTTGAGAGTCATCTAGCCCCCCTTTTCCACCTGTTTCTTGTTCAACTTTTAATTCCTGAAGTTTATCAAACAAATAAGATTCTGTTTTAACTAAATTGCCTGTTTGAGAATCGTAGTAACGCCAATTCCCATGTTTAACAGCCGCAGCCTCGACTTTTACAATTTTCATTTCATATTTATCGGGATCATTTACGTTAGGAACATATACAGTGTCATAAGGGTAAATAGGATTAATAGCATGCCAAAATTCCTCGTGTTCCAATCCAAACATATCATAATATTGGCTTAATCCATCTTTGAAACCATAACGATAGTTTTCAATTGCGATAAAGTCGCCCATTAAATTATACTTTCTCCAAATTCCTTCTCTTTTATCGTCTTTAAATTCACCTTCTTCTTCAAAGCCTGATTCTCCATGTAAATTATCAACATGAATTATCCATTTACCTTGCTTTTTATCATTCAAGTCGATACAGTTCAGCGTATCTCCATGAATGCCAATTTTAGATGTTTTGCATTGTCCAATTGATTGAAAATAATATAGAATTGCTAATGAAAATATGATATATCGCAACATGATGAAATATTTTTAGAAGTCGAAAATAATGATAATTACCTAAGATGAACTAAAACTTGAAAAGATACTTTCACTTTTTCTCGTAATTCACAATTTGAGTAGATTGGGGTATTACTGCTTAGATAGAGATAATTACGCTTGAGTAGTTTTAAGAGAGTTTTTTTGTTTGTTTAAATAATATTTCACCTCGATATTTATTGGGTTATT
Source organism: Chitinophagaceae bacterium (assembly GCA_947379895.1). GTDB lineage: Bacteria > Bacteroidota > Bacteroidia > Chitinophagales > Chitinophagaceae > Parasediminibacterium. The sequence goes on from CANCPA010000002.1 coordinate 31,007, forward strand.
TCGGCAAATAATGGACATTTATCGGCCTAGATAAACTACATCGTTTTTTATAAAATTGCAAAGCAAAACCTTTGTTAAAATACTTGTATAAATTGTTGTGGCTTCTCTTTATTAGGTTGCTTTGGCCAAAATTTTATATGGGAAGGAGTGTTATTTTGTTATTGATTGCCATTTTTTCGATTGTTGTAGAATGTAAATCACAAAAGATAGTTGTTGGAATAAAAGGAGGAATTGATTTTGCAAAAATATCCGGAAAGTCGTTTTTAAGCAACTACTCTCCCTCTTTTGAAGGGGGTGGATATGTTAGATTTAGATTAAATTCAGTATTGGGATTGCAAACAGAACTTCTGTATAGTCAGCAAATAGAAAAGATCAATATTGATAAATTGAATGTTGTGTATAATTATAATGGTAGCACAATCAATTCTTTGGTAAACGGCACTGCTACAATTGGTTCTATATCATTACCAATTTTATTGACTTACCGTGTAAATAACCTTATTTCTGTAACGGCAGGGCCAGCAGTTTCGTTAAATGCATATACTGATGAAAATATATTTCAAAATGGGACAGTAGCATTTAAGCAAAATGAAATTTCCTTTTGCGGAGGCGCGAATTTAAATTTAAACGGATTTAGCTTTTACTTGAGATATAATCATGGTTTAAGCAACATTAATAATTATAATAGTATTGATACATGGAAGTCTCGACGCATGAGTTTTGGATTGGAAATTCCCATTAAGAGTTTCAAATAAAACACTTGTTGCATGAAATTAATTATTACAATTGTTTAACTAATGGAAAGAAAGCTAAAAATATTAAACATTTGCTTTTTTTTTATGTCGTAGGGCAGCATTAAGAAATTACTAAGCATCTTAAAATAAAAAAAACACGAAATATGAAACGTATAGTTTTACTATTAACAATTGTTACTTGTCTTTTTTCTACAAGTTTTGCTCAAACAGGATCGTTATATTTTATAAACGGTTCTGCTCAATCAATTACTCTTTGTCAGAATTCAGCAGGAGTTGTACTTGATAATTATTTGATAACTTATGACAAGGCAAATGGGTTAACCCTTACTTATACTTTATTAACTACACCTGCACATGGCACAATTCATGGTTTTCCTGGAATTAGTTCATCAAATGGAGGTGTAGCTTCTCCTTCTGGATTTACTTATAATCCTACGACAGGGTATAGTGGGTCAGATGTTTTTGAAGTACAAGTGACAGATGGTGTTAATACTGCAAAAAGCACTTTTACGGTTGCAATAAATTCATTACCTACAATTGCACCTATCACAGGAGGTACTTCTCTTTGTGGTGCTGGAACTAAAACTTTATCAGATAATACAACAGGTGGTATTTGGACAAGTTCCAATACATTTTCTTCAATCATTGATAGTTTGACTGGTGTGGTAACCGGTGTTTCTGCTGGTCAATCAACAATAGGATATACAGTTACGAGTGCAAATGGTTGTACAAGTACTGTAACTACTACTTTTACTATTAGTGGTAATCCATTAGTAAGTGGAATAACAGGTACTACGAATGTTTGTGTGGGTTCAACTACAACTTTGGCTGATGTTACTGCAAATGGTGTTTGGTCGAGTAATAATACGGCAATTGCAACTGTTAGTGGTGGAGTTGTAACAGGGGTAAGTGCAGGAAATGCAACCATACAATATAAAGTAACAAATATTTACGGCTGTAGTACAACTGCAAGTAGGAATGTAACAGTTAATGCTATTCCTGTAGTCGCACCTATTACTAGTACAACAGGAACAAATATTTGTGGTGGTGGAACAATTACTTTAAGGAATGCAACAGCTCGTGGTACATGGTCTAGTACGAACAATAGCATTGCTACTGTAAATGCATTAGGAGTTGTTACAGGAGTATCAGGTGGGATTGATACTATAATTTATACTGTTTCTAATGGCGGTTGTTCTGCTTCAAGTTCAATAGCAATAACCGTTGGAGTTACTCCAGTTATTGGAGCTATAAGTGGAGTAGCTACTATTTGTAACAGGACTACCTACCAATTTTCAGATACCACTAAAGGTGGAAAATGGACAAGTAGCAACCCATTAGTTGCATCAATCGATTCATCTACTGGTTTAGTAACTGCAATAGCAGCAGGAAATATAACAATAACTTACACCGTTGTTAGTGCAACAGGTTGTTCTGCTAGTGTTACTGCTGCCTTGAGGGTTGTTAATATTCCGAGTGTAGGTACTATTACTGGTGCAAATTATGTATGTATTGGATCTACTTCTACCTTAGTTGATGGTACCGCCGGTGGAGTATGGTCAAGTACAAATACTCAACTTGCTACTATTGATAATTCAGGACTTGTAACTGGTTTGGCAACAGGTGTTGATACTATTTATTATACTGTTACAAATGCTAGTGGATGTTCAAATTCTGCTAGATTAATAATTACTGTTGGAGCTAGTGTGGCTGTTCCAGGCATCGGGGGGGCCTCAAATGTTTGTTTAAATTCTACATTAACTTTAACAAATAAGACAACAGGAGGTTCTTGGAGTAGTAGTGACCCCACAATTGCGTTTGTTGATAATTCGGGTCTTATTACACCCATTAATCCTGGTGTTGTTACCATTTCATATACAGTAGGTAATGGGGCTTGTACAGGTAGTGCGATTAAAAATATTATTGTTAGTGATGTGCCTACTGTAGATAATAATAACTTAACAGCCTTGGCATTATGTACTACAGATTCTGCAATTCTTACAAATACTACTTCTGGAGGACTTTGGACTTCAAATACATCTGCAGCCACTGTTACAAATGATGGAATAGTAAAGGGGATTTCTACTGGTAGTGGTACAATCACATATACCGTAACAAATAGTTATGGATGTTTTGCCACTTCAACAACTGGCGTAACTGTAAATGCTAAGCCAAATGCATTCACAATAACAGGCTCAAACGCTACTTGTGTAAATAATATTATTAACTTAAAAACTACTGGGACTGGTGGATTATGGTCAAGTAGTAACACTAAAGTAGCGACTGTTAACGTTAATGGAACGGTATCAGGTAAAAGTTCTGGTACTGCATCAATTTATTATACTATCACAAATGGTAATGGTTGTGCGAGGGTAGATTCAATGGTGGTTACTATCGCAAAATCTCTGACAGTAGCACCAATTGTTGGAAATACTAATCTTTGTTTAGGTACTGCTACAACATTCACTGACAGTACTATTAATAGTAGTGGAACTCAAGGAACTTGGGCGCTTACTTTAGGAACAGGTTCTGCATCTGTAAATGCTTCTGGAGTTGTAACTCCTGTTGCATTAGGTACAGCAACATTAAGTTATACTGTAAATAATGGATCTGGTTGTACGGGTTCTGTTTCACAAGATATTGTAATTAATAGTGCTCCGACGGTAGCTGCAATTGCAGGACCTACTAATGTTTGTGCAGGCGCTACTATTACCCTAACCGATGCAACTGTGGGTGGTGTTTGGTCAACAAATAATGCAACAATTGCTATTATTGACTCAAATGGTGTATTGACTGGTATCACAGGAGCTGCCGGAGGTGGTGGCGGAGGCGCTAATAGGGTAGTTGTTACCTATGCTTATACAGACAATATTGGATGTAAAGCTAGTAAGACATACAACGTAAATGTACGAACAGGTCCTGGAGCAGGATTTACTACAGGTGTAACAAATCTTTGTGTTGGAAGTACTTCAACATTTACAAATAATACACAAGGGGGTACTTGGGCTAGTGATAAACCATCTGTTGCAACTGTCGATAATGCAGGTTTAGTAACAGGCGTTTCAGCTGGTTCTGTAGTAATACAATATATAGTTAGTAATGGTAATGGATGTCCTAGTGTAGCAAACAGTAAGTTAACTGTAGATGCAGTTCCTGTAGTTGCTAAAACTACTGGTATCGATACGTCTTTGTGTGTGGGTCAGGTTACTCAATTATTCAATGCATCTAGTATCCCAACTGGTGGAACTGCGGTTTGGAGTAGCAGTAATACTGCGATTGCTAAAGTTAGTGCAACAGGAGTTGTAACTGCAGTTTCTGCAGGTACTGCCAATATAATTTATACCGTTACCAATGCTGCAGTGGGTGGCGGAATTACACCTTGTAATAGTGCAACTTCTATTTCAATAACAGTTTCAGCTAATCCTGTAGTTTCATCGGTTAAAGCTTCGAAGTCGAATGTTTGTGTGGGAAGTAATATTACTGTCACAGACGCTACTGCCGGAGGAACTTGGGGCATTAATGATACAACATTGGCAACAATTGATCCTTCAACAGGTGTTGTAACAGGTGTTTCAAGTGGAAGTATTATTGTTACCTATACAGTAGTTAAGAATGGTTGTACTACTACAGTATTTGGCAATGGTACCGTAGTTGCTTTGCCTGAAGTTGCTGCAATTGTTGGAAATAGTACCCTATGTCAAGGATTTGCTACGCTATTGACAGATACTACAACCGGAGGAGTTTGGTCTACTTCTGATGCAAGTGTTGCTAACGTGAGTTCTAATGGAAATGTAACAACAGGTGCTTCAGGATCTGCAGTAATCAGTTATACTGTTACAAATCCTTATGGTTGTGTTAAGTCTGTTACTGATACAATTACAGTTAATCCGTTACCAATTGTTACGCCGATAATTGGAAATAGTTCACTGTGTATTGGTAGTACATATACAGTAACTGATTCGACATCTAGCGGGGTATGGTTGATGAGTAATACAGTTAATGCAACCATTAATTCAAATGGTATTGTGACTCCATTAGTAACAGGAGTAGATACAGTTATTTACAGTGTTACCAATGTGTATGGTTGTAAAACAACAGTGTCCTTGCCTGTTTCAGTCAATCCTACTCCTATAGCTTCATTTACAATAAATAAATCATCACAATGTTTAAGTGATAACTACTTTATATTTACGAATACAAGTACTATCAGTTCAGGTTCAATTACTCCTACTTGGTCATTAGGTGGTACTGTTTCGAATTCAATTAATCCTACAAATGTGTTTTCAGTTGCGGGTATTGATTCTGTAATTTTAACCGAGACAAGTAATGCGGGTTGTATTAGTACTGCTTCACAAGTTGTTACTGTTAATCCACAACCTGTTGTTGCATTTGCTATTAATGATAGTAGTCAATGTTTAACTGGAAACAGTTTTACTTTTACAAATAATTCGTCAATTAGTACTGGAACACAAGCATATAGCTGGAATTTTGGTGACGGTTCAAGTTCAGTTACTACAACTAGTCCAACATACGCTTATGTAAAGGCAGGAACTTATAAAGTTCAATTAACTGCAACAAGTAATAATGGTTGTATTGATAGTCTTTCTCAAACTGTTATGCTAACTGCAAATGTGGTACCATCTGTTTCGATAAAGGCTAATACTACATCGATTTGTACAGGTTCGAATGTTGTATTTACAGCAACACCTGTAAATGGAGGGTCTAGTCCATATTATCAATGGTATAAAAATGGATTAAGTGTAGGAAGCAATTCAAGTACCTATAATGACAATTTGTTAGTTAATGGTGATGCAATTTCTTGTGTATTAGCTAGTAGTGTAAAATGTTTAACTGCACCGATTGCAACTAGTAACAGTATCGTAGTTTCAGTTTCACAATATTCTACTCCTTCTGTAACTATATCATCATCTGCTGATACTATTTGTGCAGGCACAAGTATAACATTTACTGCAGAACCTGTTAATGGGGGAGGAACTCCTATTTATCAGTGGCAGGTGAATGGAGTAAATGCTGGAACAAATTCTTCAACATTTACTACAAATACGCTAAATGATAAAAGTGTTGTTACTTGTAACCTTACAAGTAGTGTTACTTGTGTTACATCTCGTACAATTTCAAGTAATGCAATTACAATTACAGTACATTCATTATCTACATCAACAACAAATGCAAGTATATGTGCAGGAGCATCTTATACATTTAATGGCAATGTATATACCACTTCAGGTACTTATATTTCACATCTAACTAATGTTTATGGTTGTGATAGTGCAGCAACTTTAGTCTTGAATGTTAAAGCGACTTCTGCTTCAACTACAAAAGCATCTATTTGTTTGGGAGGATCATATTTGTTTAATGGTACTACTTACACAACTGCAGGCACTTACACTGCACATTTAACAAATGCTGTAGGTTGTGATAGTACTGCTACTTTATTATTAACAGTGAATCAGCCTAGTACCTCAACAACAAATGAAAGTATCTGTAATGGAAGTTCGTACACATTTAATGGTACTGTTTATACAAAAGCAGGTACTTACACCGCGCATTTAACAAATTCTGTTGGTTGTGACAGTGCCGCTACATTAATTCTTACCGTTAAATCGTTAAGTACAAGTACTACATCTGCTAGCATTTGTGCTAATGCTAGTTATCCATTTAATGGAACGGTATACACTACTGCAGGTACCTATACAGCTCATTTGATAAATGCAGTTGGTTGTGATAGTGCTGCAACTCTAATACTAACTGTTAAGTCATTAAGTACTAGTACAACGGTTGCAAGTATTTGTGCAGGTGGTAATTATACTTTTAATGGAACTGTTTATACTACAGCGGGTACATACACGGCTCATTTGACAAATGCAGTTGGTTGTGATAGCGCTGCTACCTTAATACTTTCTGTAAAATCATTAAGTTCAAGTACTACTAATGCGAGTATTTGTGCCGATGGAAGTTATACTTTCAATGGTAATACATATAAAAGTGCTGGAACTTACGTTGCACATCTAACAAATGCAGTTGGTTGTGATAGTACTGCCACTTTAGTATTAACAATTAAATCGTTGAGTACAAGTACCACAACTGCAAGTATTTGTGCAGGAAATAGCTATACATTTAATGGGACTACTTATACGAGTGCAGGCAGCTATACAGCTCATCTTACAAATAGTGTTGGTTGTGATAGTGCTGCTACTTTGATATTAAGTGTTAATCAACCTTCAACTTCTATCACAATTGCAAGTATCTGTGCTGGTTCTAGCTTCACCTTTAATGGTCGTACTTATACAAGTGCTGGTAGCTATGATGCACACCTTACAAATGCGGTAGGTTGTGATAGTGCAGCTACATTAATTTTGACTGTAAAAGCTACTAGCAGTAGTATTACAAATGTGAGTATCTGTGCAGGTGATAGCTACACTTTTAATGGAAGTTCTTATACTAGTTCGGGTAGCTACATTGCACATCTTACAAATTCAGTAGGTTGTGATAGTGCTGCTACTTTGATTTTAACTGTTAAATCAACAAGCTCAAGCACAACGAATGCAAGTATTTGTTCTGGAGGATATACATTTAATGGCACTACCTATACAACTTCTGGCACTTACACTGCTCATCTGACAAATAGTGTGGGTTGTGATAGTACAGCAACTTTGGTATTGTCAGTGAAATACTTGAGTACAAGTATCACAAAAGCAAGTATTTGTGAAGGAACTAGCTATAAGTTTAATGGAATTAAATATACAAGTGCAGGTAGTTATATCGCACACCTTACAAATAGTGTAGGTTGTGATAGTGCTGCAACTTTGATATTAACTGTAAATCAACCTTCAACTTCTACCACAAATGCAAGCATCTGTGCTGGTTCAAGCTACACCTTTAATGGAAGTGTCTATACAGGTGCAGGTAGCTATGTTGCTCATTTAACAAATGCAGTAGGTTGTGATAGTGCTGCAACTTTAATATTGACTGTAAAAGCTACAAGTACAAGTATTACAAATGCGAGTATCTGTGCTGGTTCTAGCTACAGCTTTAACGGAAGTACTTACACAAGTACAGGTAGTTACGTAGCGCACCTTACAAATAGTTTAGGTTGTGATAGTGCTGCAACATTAAATTTAACTGTAAAAGAATTGAGTTCTAGTATTACAAATGCTAGTATTTGTTCTGGAAGTTCTTACTCATTTAATGGAAATGTTTATACAACTTCAGGAACTTATGTTTCACATTTAACTAATTCCGTAGGATGTGATAGTTCGGCTACTTTAAATTTAACTGTAAAGTCAACTAGTACGAGTACAACAAATGCAAATATTTGTTCTGGCGTTGCTTATGACTTTAATGGTACTTCCTATACAAAAGCGGGTACTTATGTTGCGCATTTAACGAATAGTGTGGGTTGTGATAGTGCTGCAACTTTAATATTGACAGTCACTTTACCTGTTACTCCAACCTTAACACTTTCTGCGACTGCAACTACGATTACTGTTGGAACTAGTGTAACATTTACAGCTAGACCTACAAATAGTGGTGGTGCTGCTATTTATCAATGGTATAAGAATGGTGCTTTAGTTACTGGTTTTTGGAATACATACACTACATCTAGTTTGAATAACAACGATACTATTAGCTGTGTACTCACAAGCAGTATGAGTTGTGTAACTAATGTAACTGCAAAATCAAATGCCATTGTAATGACAGTTAATTACTTGTATACTATTAATGGTACAATTAAAAGTCCTTTAGGTACAGTAATTCCTACTGTTACTGTTGGTTTAAATGGTAATCAATCAATTATTACCGATTTAAATGGTAACTATAGTTTCACTGTTTCTGCTGACAGTAGTTTTATTGTAATGCCGACAAAATCAAATGATGTTGTAGTGGCAAATGGAGTAAATGGTACAGATATTAGTTTAGTACAAAGTCATATATTGAAGAAAGTAATTTTGAATTCTCCTTATAAGTTGATTGCAGCAGATGTAAACAATGATGGTGTCGTAAATGGTACAGACATTGCCTTGATTAAGTCTTTGATTTTAAAACGTATCAATAAATTTAGCGGTAACCGTTTGTGGGCATTTGTGGATAGTAGTTATTCTTTCCCTACACCTACTAAGCCATTCCCATATAATGATAGTATTAGTGTTGCAAATATCAGGGCTAATCAAGTAAGTCAAAATTTTGTTGGTGTCAAATTAGGTGATGTAAATTATGATTGGAATTCATCAATTTTAGGTGCAAATCTTGCAAGTTCACCAATTGAGTTGTTCAATGATAAGATTGCAGTAAGTCCTTCAGCTTCAGAAGTTCGTGTTCCTGTTAAGGTTAAGAATTTCAAGAACATCATGGGCATGCAGTACACGTTGAACTACAATAGTGCTGCGCTAGAGTTGAAATCTATTGATAAAAATAGCATGGGTATTGATTATAATACTGATTTTGCTACAGAAGGAAAGCTACCATTCCTTTGGGTAGATGTAACAAATAATGCTAAAACTTTGGAGGATGGCACAACTTTGTTCGAGTTAGTATTTAACAAGAAGGGAAATTTAGCAAATGAAGACATTAGTCTCACTTCTGACATTACTTCTGCTAGTGCATTTGATGGAAACTATGGCGCTGTATGTATTGTGAAGTCAGGCGGAACTATCAGTGATGCTGCTACAATTGTAAGTGCTGATAATTGGAATATACTTCCTAATCCTACAAAGGACGGCTTAGTAAAAGTAACTTTGTCACTTGCAAAAAGCAAGAAAGTACAATTTGAATTGACTTCATTAGATGGTAAATTATTATTACAACAGTCGAATGATTTTCCAATAGGAAATAGTTCAATTGTTCTAGACTTGCAAAGGCAAGTAAGACTTGCACCTGGAACCTACTACTTAAAAGCAGAAGGAGTGGATGGTGTTAATACTAAACAGGTATTGTTTATTAAATAGAATAATATTCAGAAAATTGGCAGCGTAATTTATATGCTGCTGATTTTCTGAATTATTTATCGTACAATTGCTAAAAATTTTAAAACAAATAAAAATAAGCATCATGAAAAGACAGTTTACACAGTTATGTATTGCCTTAGCAATATTATTAGGTATTAGTACCACTTCAAAAGCACAATACACAATGTATTTAGACAGTATTAACAATATTTGTACAGTAGGAACTACAGTTGATATTTCTATGCGTACAAAGAATTTTAATACGATTGGAATTTTAAGTTATCAAGGTACCGTTAGGTGGGACAATGCTGTATTGCACTTAGATACTGTTATATATAGTGGTAAAACAATCGCGTTGAATGAGAACTCTGTTTTAATGGATACTGCAAATGCTCAGTTTGGTTTCTTGTGGAGTGATCCAAGTGTAACTCAATTAGGCCAAAAAGCTGTAGATGCAAGTCCACTTGCAACATTACGTTTTAAAGTATTAAAAGTATTAACTGCGGGAAGTACTCCTGTTGAATTTGATACTACGGTAAATGCAGACATTTCAACAAGTATTGCTATTTATGATGCTGTACAAGGAGCTTTAACTGCTTCAAATACTGCTCATATAGGTGGTATTGTTGGATTTGTAACAACACCGACAGTTAGTAAAACAGGTACATTATTGACTGCTAAACCTAGTGGCACTCCTTCAAGTTATCAATGGAATTTGAATGGTAATGCAATTTCAGGAGCTACAAGCATCAGTTATGATTATGGTAATGTTGCAGGTAGTTATTCTGTAACTGTTAATTATTCAAACGGTTGTACTGCAACCTCTGCACCATTATTGCCTTTAGCAGTTACTTCATTTAATGGTTTCTACAAGTCAGGTGCTTCTCAATTAACTTGGGCTACAGTTAATTCAAATGCTGTTTATTTTAATGTTCAACGTAGTGTTAATGGTAAAGACTTTGTTACATTAAAGCAAGTTTCTTATTCAGGAAATTCTTATTCATTCAGTGATGTAACTTCTGCAGCTGGAAAAGTAAGTTACAGATTGCAAATAGTTGATAAGGATGGAAGTATCAGTTATAGTAATGTTGTTTCATTAACATTAAGTAGTGCAACAAGTTTTGCTATCTTCCCTAATCCTGTAAGAAACATACTTTCTTTACAAGTTCAAAATAGCAAATCTGAGAGTGTAACTGTTCAAGTAGTTGATTTATTGGGTAAAGTATTGCGTCAAGAGCAAGCTCAGTTAACAGCTGGTCTAAATAATGTTTCTTTAAATGTAACAACATTGGCAAAAGGAAATTATGTAGTAGTTGTAAGAGGTGAAGGCGTTCAACAACAACAATTTATCAAGTATTAATTGATAGAAAAATAAGTTCAAAGGAAAGGGCTGTCTCGAAGAGGCAGCTCTTTTTTTATTCGTTTATTTATATAGTTAGGATAGATCAGCAGTAAAACTATAATTCCAATTAAGATTGCTGATTTTCGGTCTGAGTAATTTGCTGTTCAATAGGCAGCTAAAGATATCTTTTGAAATGTCAGGTACTCATCTAAAATCAACCTGTCAGACTGAGGCTCCCTAAGTAGGATTGAAATGTTAAAATTGTTTGAACTTCGATAAACTCATTGCAACAGCTTAGCTAATTTTCGGAGTGTACACAATGTCATTCCAAAAAACTTGAGAAAATATCATTACTGCCTCAGTGTGACAGTTTTGCTGATTTTTGATACCAACTACAATGGCTTCCATGTAAAATAAGGAGTGACTTGATGACTGTCATCACTTATTTTAATGTGTTTATTAAATGACATGTAATGATTATAAGATAGGAATAAAGTATTCATGCCACTTGTATCCTATATCAAGAAATCTGTAACTTGCAACCTACAAAATAATACATGTAAACTAAAACCAGTAACTAGAAACTATTCCTCATCTTCCATGATGTCTAAATACTAATAAGTAAAATGAAATTGCAATAGAAAGAGCAATAAACCCTTCTAAGAGGATGGTATTAGGTGAGCCTATAAAATGAGATACCGTTCCGATGAGTAATCCTCCAAGAGGTTGCATTCCAAAAAAAGCCATTGCATAATAGCTAATGACTCGTCCTCTCATTTCGGGTGATGCTGTAATTTGAACAATGGTATTTGTTATTGTAATTTGCGACATCATTCCAATTCCGGTAATAACTGCAAATAACATGGATAGTGGTAAATAATGAGTATGTGAAAATAAAATCAAACCTGTTCCAAAGACCAAGGTATTGATGAATAATATTTTTCGAAGATTAACTTTCGGTTTTAAGGACGCAAGAAATATAGTGCCAAAAATGGCTCCTAAACCGAAGCAACTATTTATGAATCCAAAAGTTGATGCAGATCCTTTAAAAATTTCTTTGGCATACACAGGCAATAAAGTGGTAAATGGTAAAGCAAATAAACTCATCAGCGCCAATGAAAGTATTACATAGCCTAATTCAGGTGTCTTTTTTAGATAGTTGATTCCTTCCTTGAGTTCAACAATGACATTCTTTGAAGTGAGTGATGGTTCAAACTTAGGTAAGCGCATCATTAATAATGAAATGAGTACTGCTGCAAAGCTTGCTGCATTTATTGCAAAGCATATTCCTGCCCCGAATCTTTCTAAAACAATGCCCGCCAAACCCGGACCAAGCAAGCGTGCGAGATTGACCATTGAAGAGTTCAAAGCAATGGCATTTGATAGATGTTCTTTATTATCTACCATTTCATAGACCATTGCTTGCCTAGCAGGCACATCAAAGGCATTAATAATACCCAACAATGTACTCAGCACTAATATTTCCCATATTTCATAGTGATTGAAAAGCACTAAAATGGCCAACAATGTTGCCTGTATCATTGATGAAATTTGAGTTGTCATTAGTACTTTGAAACGATGATAACGATCCGAAACGACTCCCCCCAATAAAGAAAAGAGAAAAGAAGGGAATTGCCCTGCAAATACGGCAACTCCAAGCATGAATGTAGAATGGGTTTGAATATAGATTATCCAATAAATGGCAGTTCGTTGCATCCAGGTGCCAACCAATGAAATTGATTGTCCAGCGAAGTACAATCTGAAATTTCTGCTACCAAATGCATTGAAAGTCTCCATCTATTATAAATATCAATGGTAAATTTTGAATAGTTAATGAAAGTTGAAGAATGAAAAAATGGATAATTATAAGTATTGCAACTTACAATTATCCATTTAATAATAAAAATTAGCCATTAACAATTAACCATTACTTATGCGTTTCTGTTAATGCAATTCAAATCTTCGAATGCAACTTCTAAACGTTTGCTGAAGCTTTCTTCACCCTTACGAAGCCAATTACGAGGATCATAATGTTTTTTGTTTGGCTTATCGTCTCCTTCAGGATTGCCTAATTGTCCTTGTAAATAACCTTCATATTTCTTATAGTTATTCAAGATTCCTTCCCAGAAAGCCCATTGTAAATCGGTATCAATATTCATTTTGATAGCTCCATAACTAATGGCTTCTCTAATTTGATGTTGAGGACTACCGCTACCACCATGAAAAACAAAGTAAACAGGCTTAACTCCTGTACCCAACTCTTTTTGGATATAGTCCTGACTATTCTTTAAGATTACAGGACGCAATTCAACGTTTCCTGGTTTGTAAACACCATGAACGTTACCAAAAGCTGCTGCAATGGTAAATAAGTTGCCTACTTTGCTTAATTCTGTGTAAGAGTAAGCCACGTGTTGAGGTTGTGTGTATAATTTGTCATTTTCAACATCACTGTTATCAACTCCATCTTCTTCACCACCTGTTACACCTAATTCTATTTCGATTGCCATTCCCAAAGGTTTCATTCTCTTATAGAATTCAACTGAGGTTTGAATGTTTTCTTCTAATGTTTCTTCACTCAAATCAAGCATGTGAGAACTAAACAACGGTTGTCCTTTTTCCTTATAAAATTGTTCGCCTGCATCAATCAAACCGCTAATCCAAGGTAACCATTTTTTAGAAGCATGGTCAGTATGTAATACTACAGGTACACCATAATACTTTGCAACATTATGAATATGTAAAGCCCCTGAAACACCACCCGCAATATTTGCTTCGTAATTTCCGTTTGGCATTCCTTTTCCTGCTATAAACTGTGCACCACCGTTAGAAAACTGAATGATTACAGGTGAATTTACTTTAGCTGCAGTTTCTAATACCGCATTAATTGTATTTGTGCCAATTGTATTGACAGCAGGCAATGCAAATTCATTTTGCTTTGCATCTTGTAATAGTGCTTCTAACTCTTCTCCAAATAGAACCCCCGGTTTGTACTTTTTCATGTTAATTTATGTATTGATTAGATAAAAATTGTGAAGCCGCAAGATAAGGGTTCTTTAAATTAGTTCGCTAATGATTAATATCAATGAATATTATAAATTTCCACCATTAGGTAACATTTGTCAACTTTTATTAAAATAACTCAATAATTGCTAGTACAAATTAACAAAAATGACATATTTTAGCTGCCTAAAAATTATAATTACATGAAAAAGGTTTTATTGATTCTCTTAGGTGGTGTATTGATTTCATCTGCATCACAAGCTCAATCTTTAATAGATCAAGCTAAATCTTCCGCAAAAGGAGTCGCTAATTCAGCTTCAACACAAGCAAAAGCAACGGTAGATGGTGCAAAGCAGGCGGCAGCTGGTCAGGTACAAAATGCTGCTTCTGCTGCAACTAACATCAAAACTGATGCTACTAACAAAGCGAAAGCAACTGTAACAGGTGCAAAGGACAAAGTGACAGGAAGTGATGCTACTGCAAAACAAGCTACTACCACTACAACTTCTGCTGCAACTTCAACTGCTGCAACTGCGGCAACTGCAAAAACAGCTGTTAAAGCTAAGGTAGATCCGACAGTAAAGAAATTAAAGAAAGATGGTACGCCTGATAAGCGTTTCAAGGCTAATGCACCTGCCGCAAAAAAATTAAAGAAAGATGGCACGCCTGATATGCGTTTTAAAGAAAATAAGACAAAATAGGAGGTAGGCTTTTTAAAAAGACAAAGGAGAATACTTTATTGTGTTCTCCTTTGTTGTTATAGGGTACTGCGGGTGCATACAAGTTTTCCGCTGACAGCGGAAGTCTTTACAAATTGCAAATTCGGAACTTTAAGATTTGTCAACTTTTTAAAAGTTGACAAATCGTTGTCCTCTTACGTCATTATGAATATCTCATCTGGCAAGTTAAAATGCCAAACAGCAATTGCAAATACTTCGTCAAGCTGATGCGGCAGCCGTTCCCGTACGTGCTGCAACCACGCAAGTACGTGCTGCAATTGCTCAAGTACTTCCTTTTACCACTCCCGCACGTGCGGCAGCCACTTCCGTAAGTACGGCAACGACAAAAGCACTTGCTGCAACCGTACAAAGATTCTTTTTGTGACTCAAGCACTTGCTTTAGTCACTCCCGTACGTGCGGCAGTCTCTCAAGCACGTGCTTTAGTGGCTAAAAATTAACGTTTTGTCAGATTAAAAGAGCTTTATTCGCTTCAAATAAGTCCGCTATTGATGCCATTTAGGCAATAAGTAGCGATATATAACCCAAGAGAAATAAAAAGTGATACTTACATGAATCAATGGAAGAATCTCTTTTTTCTGAAAAGGCAAACGTATTAGGAGATGATGAAGGCTATGTGACATAATCTTACTCTAAGTGTTCCTTTTTGGAGCTTTTACCATAAGGGACATGATGACATACACATGGATTTAGGTATTTACAATTGCAAAAGTTGGGTTCAAATATTCATTTCCCGTTCCAATTCCAAATAGTCTGTCCATTATTGTTTTCTGGTAAATACTTGCCGTCAATCTTGGTCTGCTTGACAAATTTTGTTAGGAAATCGACTTTGCCATTTCGTTCTACCCTATAAATGACACCCTCTACTTCATCAACTGCTCCGTGCCCCGATACTTCTATTTTTTTCAATGCCTTCTCAATTGATAGTGGTTGCCCAATATGCAAAAGGTTTGGCACCACAAATCCAAGCGGTAACACTCTAAGTAAAAAGTTATGGTAAGTAGTTCTTTCATTGACGGTTATCAAATCAAAAACGACGAATGGTTCATGGTGAAGTTGATAAATAGTTCCGTGTGCCTGTGCCAACCATTCTCCACATATCCGCTCATTTTCATGTAGCAATTTTTCAAATCTTTCCTCATTAGTTTTGACCCATTTGCTAAATAACTGATGTTGTTCATAAGGAGATGATTCCGCCAAATAACCACTCCTTCCTAAGGCAACTATTTGACCATTTACTTTGGCCACCGAACAATTTGAACCGTCCAATTTCTCTTGAACGATGATTAAATCGTTTTTATCTCGTGTTTGCTTAGTTGCTATGAGTGCTTGTCCTTCACCAATATGATGGTCGCCAAATCCTAAGCGACTATAGGGCAAATGTGGAATAGAACCATAAGCTTTTTGACCAAGCGGTTTTAAATTGTCATTCATACAGCAAACTTAAGTAATTCCCTTTCTATTATCTCCCGCTTTAAAAACTCATGTTTCTTTACAGCACTTAAAATTTAAAATTCAAAACAAATAACTCATCACTTATTACCTTTCTTTGGCTTCACCTCCCCTTTTTCATTGGAAGTAATAAAGGTAATTGCAGAAGAGTAAGCCTTTGTAGCAGCTTGTTTTTGACCTAAAGGGCTCTTGCTCGTAGCCACAAAAGCAATATTGAAAGTTTGATTTGCAGACAAAAAGCTTAACTGTACATATACACTCGTATCGGTCACATTATCGGGAATCAATACAGGTTTCATCTTGACGCCTGTAATTGGTTTGTCCAATATTAATTGTACAGAAAGTGAAAAACCAGGTTGTCTGTTAATAGAAATATCTATACGTACTGAATCATTACGTTTTACAAGAATAGGCGTGTCCGCATTCGTTTTGATGGAGATAGAAAAGGGAAGTTTTTGCGAAACATTTGCCAAAAAGCTGCTAGTCGTCAACAAATGAGTGTAAAAGAATGCCTGCATTGCCTCTTCAGAGGGTTCAGCCTCTACTAGTTTTTCAATTCCTTTTTGACTAGTCTTTCCTATAATCTTCAAGGGGATTGCGCCCGAATCGGCTTGTTCAGGAGCAGTCAAACTGACCCTAATACGCTCTGTCCCCCGTGGTATCTTACTGATGCTATGTTTGAAATTGGGTGGTAATCCCTCCAAAGAAAGGTTGATGCTATCGTTGAAATTATTCTTTCTAATCGCAATTACAGTAAATAATTCTGTGCCTCCTTTAGGTATCATGATGTTTGAGGGCTCAATCCGGAGAGAGAAATCAGGTAATGGCTGAGAAATCGTCAACCGATACGTGTAGCTACTATCCCCTTTTTGCTGCACATCCCTGATGCGTACATAATATAAGCCATCTTTTGGAACACGAAATATCAGTTCGGGATCTGAATGTCGGGTAATAATGGGCTCCGAACGGTCGGGCTTATCATCATTCTGTGCCAATTTATTTTTCTTTTCATCATAAACAGTGATGTCTGCATCAAGAGGCGAACCTAAATTATGTGCTAATAATTTCAACAGGATATCATTCCCTTTTGTTGCGTTGAAAGCATACCAATCTTCAACTCCTGCATGATAAATTCGGCTATTAACTGTACTACCAATCGCTAATAATTGTGCTGATTTATCTAAGTTCAAATGGGAATCATGAATAGACTCATCAAAAAATCCGCTTGATAATAGGATAGGATTAGAAAGCAATCTGTTTTTGCCTTCAATATTTGTCATGTATTTTTCCGACCCGTCATTGGGTATTTTAAGCTTGACTGTTTTATGTTTTAGATTTACGCCTTCTAGAGTAATTTTTGTCTTTTCGCCTATTTTACCTCCTAGTGGAAAGTAATATTTTACATAAGGTATCTCTCCAATGTCAATACGATAAATAAAATCCTCTCTTCCCCGATAAATAGCATCTTTTATTTCAAGTGTATAAGTGCCTGTTTTGGGAACTTTATAAAATAAAACCGGGTCAGGTTGCAATTTGTAGTCATCTGAGTATGCCACTTCCTTCCCATTTTCATCAAATAAGGCAATCACACTTTGAAACCAACCGGGCACCGCATCCGCAATATAAGGCGTAAGCGTTCTAGCCTTTACATAGCAAACCAAATCCTGTCCTTTTGTTGCCTGAAAGCTAAATCTGTCTCTGTCTCCGGGCATTATCTGTCCATTTAAACAGGCTGGAAGTTTGTCAACCTTAGTTGCATTACTCTCTTTCTCATTTGGTTCTTTCTCTATCTTATCTGCGAATTGTCCTACTTCAAAAAACACCCTATTAGAATATCCATTCGGAGTAATTAATCGAAAATCTCGAATGCCAGGTTTAGCATTAGCTGCAATAGTGATGGTAAAAGTTACTTTATCGGCCAATTGATCATTATCTTGGTCAGTTAGTTTTTGTGTCTTTGCCCTTGCCTTACTCTTCAACCCAATTATCGGTTTGCCCTTGATAACACCCGTTACACCTTCTCCACTAACTATAATTCCGTTTACATTAAAAAAGCCTTGTCCGCCTGCAATAATCTCAAAAGTTGTTCCCTTTTGCCCTCCATTTGGAAAAATATACCCCACTTGGAGTTTTTGTGCCTGTACTAATACAACACAAAACAGAAATAAAGCAAATGACATTAAACGTTTCATAAATAATAAGTTGTAAGTTATTGGTATTAAGTTGTAAGTATTTTAGGTATTACAATTTGTCTTTCATACTTAAATTAAAACCCAAAGCGTAATACAAAGCCATCATTTAAAATTCAAAACTTAAATTCAAAATAACTTAAGCAATGATTTCATTCAATACTCCCATTCCTTTCTTTCCCCATTCCGGCAATATCCTTGCAGTGCCAAGATAAGGGTGTGGTAATGATGCCGTAAAGTCGATACCTAATAGTTGATAGATAGTAGCAATCAATTCTGATGGATGAACAGGTCTTTCTGTGACAGTTTCGCCCCTGAAATCAGTAGCCCCTAAAACTTTTCCACCCGTAAATCCTCCTCCTGCAACTAAATAGCTGAACGCTGTACCAAAGTGATTTCTTCCGCCATTCCAAGGTGGTTCGTAAAGAATTTTTGGTGTGCGTCCAAATTCCCCTCCACAAATAACAATTGTATTCTTCAATAAGCCTCTTTCTGATAAGTCAGAAATGAGTGCAGATAATGCTTTATCTAATTCAGGTAGCTTTTCATCCATTCTTTCAAAATGTTGTTTGTGCGTATCCCATCCTCCCGAACGAACCGTAATTACAGGTACTCCCTGTTCTACCAAACGTCTAGCCAATAAGCAGGACTGTCCTAATCTGTTTTTGCCATATCGTTCCCTAGTCTTATCACTTTCTTTATTTAGATTGAATGCATCTTTTGAATTACCCAAAATTAAAGACCATGCTTTTTGTGTAAACAAATCCATTCTTGAGAGTATTTCCTGACTTTGAAATGCCTTTGAAAAACTATCAATTGATTCTAGCAGTGATTTTCGTTGTGTGATATGTTCTACGGTTATTGAACCTGTGCCGATTCCATCTGCAACGAAGTTTGGACTTTCGGGAGAACCACCCGTTGCAAAGGCCGTATAGTCGGGACCGAGAAATCCTGCTTCATTAAATCGTGATGCAGAATTTGGAATAGTTATAAAAGGAGGACAACTGCCTTTGTAATTCGATTCTTTCATATAGGCAATCGTAGCACCAAAAGAGGGATAGGCAATTGCACTTCCTAATGCCGCACCTGTTTGAGTAACATATTGTGCTGTTTCATGTCCAAATATCCCATGACTCATACTTCGAATCAACGTGTATTTATCTGCAATTGTAGCAAGTAAAGGAAGTTTTTCGCACAATTGAATTCCATCAACATTGCTGTTAACAGGTGTTTTATACGGTCCTGTATAATCGATAGGTGCCTTTGGTTTAGGGTCGAAAGTATCCAAATGACATGGACCACCATCTAAGGAGATATAAATGACCGATTGTGCTTTTGAAATAATATGAGGAGTAGCAGCACGAAGACTCATAAACTGACCAAGCGAAAGACCTCCGAGTGTCAGACCTCCAATTCTTAGAAAGTTCCGACGGTCTAAATGATGACCATCTTCTATAGGTGTGTTGTCGTTTAATTGTAACATAACTAATGATTTAAGATAAATTCACGTGTATTTAATAATGACCATACAAGGTCATTACTGAGTTGATTTTTATTTAGTTTATTATTCGTAACGTACTCATTTAAAATTTGCGACTCATTTTTTGTAGGGTATCTACTTAGAATCAACAAATACATATTGTCAATTAAATTATTCACATCCGTTGCATTGTCGGTGATTCCCTTCAATGTTTTGCTGTTCTTAATTTTATCATTTATTTGAGGTGAGTTCAGTAAAAAAAGTGCTTGCTTCGTTGAAGGGGCATTATTTCTATCCGACTCAAAAGATACATCCCTAGAGGCCCTACCATACATTTCCAAAGAAGTTGAAGAAATAGAACCATCACCAATATTTATGGCACCACTCTCGGCTGGAAGGTACGTGAAGGGTTCAGGAACTCGACTCATATAGGTGTCGTTAATGCCTGAAATAGTTCCAATAGCATCAATTATTTCTTCAGCAGTCAATCGTTGAAGTGGATAATGAGAGAAATATTTGTTATCTCTAATGTTATTTGCATTTGTTTCGGAACTCCTTTGATAAGTATTTGAGTTTAATATCAATCGAAAAATGTATTGTAAGTCAAATTGATGTGTGACCAATTCATTGGCTAAATATTTTAATAGTTTGGGGTTCGAAGGGATATTTGATGCCCTGAAATCATCGGGTTGCTGAACTATTCCAGTTCCCATCAGCCAATACCATATACGATTGACCATCACTTCTGCAAATTGAGTATTAGTAGGGGAAGTAAGCCAATTGACAAACGGGACTCGGAAATCATTATTTCTAGGTAATTCAATCGTAGTTCCATCGGGCATCACAACTTCATGTATTTGAGATGTTATGTCATTTTCGTTATATACTATTTCCTCCTTCCATTCCTCGGTAGGTTTATATTTTATTTGAGAGAAGAATACAGATAAGGCAGAATCTGAATTTCTAGTGCCTAAAAATAATAGGGAAACATTTGCGGCGATGTTTTTTGCAGTCTTGCTTTGAAATGCCCGATAGAAATTGACTTCAGGGGAACGGAAGTTACTACCTGAAGAAAGCAGCAGTTCTCTCACAAATTGGTTATAGGGTTTATTTTCCCTGATTGATACCCGAACCCATCTATTATAGGCTTGAACTGCATTCGGCCAAAGATTAGAAGGAAATTCTGATTTAATTCTCAATAAGTCACCCCATTTCAATGCCTGAAAATCTATATATTCATTAGATGCTAATAGTTTATTGATAAGTTTTGAACGTTTGTTTGTATCGTTATCTTTCAAATAGTTTTTGACCTCTTGAATAGAAGGGACTTTTCCTGTAGTGACCAAATAAGTACGGCGGATAAAGGATTCGTCCGAACATTTACCCGAAGGCGAAATGCCCTTTTCTTGTAAAACCTCATTCACATAGGTATCAATTTCATTCGCTTTAATTGTCTTGCAAGGCAATAGCATGATTAATAAAACAAAATGCAGCCATCTCATATAAAAACTTTTTTTGAATAAACTTCTACCACTTAAAACGTACAACTTACTGCGTAAAACTCATCACTCATAACTCATAACTCCTTCCACTTCCACCAACAAATTCTCCCTACATATATCCGCCTCAACTATAATAGTAGGAACATTGCCAAAATGAGTTTTACAAATTGATTCAACAATATCTATATCCTTCCTATTCCTTACATAAACTCTATAATTCAATATCCGTTGATTACTATTATCGCTCATTTTTAGGCTGCTGATAGTAGGGTTTTCTTTTGAAAGTAATGCATCAATCGCCCTGCAAACAAGTAGAGTCTGTTCCGAAATATTGTTTTCAAATACTGTTTTTTCATTCAGTATTGAGGCTGTTCCAGAAACATAGATAAGCCCCTCTTTATAATTATGGATACATTTTGCTCGTTCAAACTTCGGAGTGGTTTTATTTATTACAGTTGAGGTGGCACTATCAGCAAGCATTTCTTTCGAATAGGCATGAGCATTAGTTTGAATAGGATTTGTAATTGGCAAAATGCAGGAGTTACTATTGTTTTTTAAGGCAATCAACTCTATGGTATAACCACCATTACGGGTGCCGATACCTGTGGCCGCTGGAAATCCATTCTTAAAATGAACCTTTGAATAATAGGAACTTCTGTAATCATTAAATATTTGATAGTTCTGAATCGCCTTACCATTTTTAGGGGTAATGGTAAAAATATCTTCTATATAATTCCATTGTCTAATGATATCGGAAAACTCAAATCCTTCTTTGATAAGCAATTCATTTACCACTTCAAAAACTAGGGATGTATTTTTTTCAAATGAAAGTTCAGAGAAACTATTGGCAGAAAGAATCAAATACTTGTCTAAAGAATCAATTAGCAGACCATAATTGATGCCTTTATAGTGATGAGTAGAATAGGAGTTGTTATTTGAGTCATTCAAAGACCAAACTTCAATGACTAATGATTGTTCATTTTTAGGCGCCTGACTTATTAAACTAAAGGGAATAGTAATATTAGATGTTTCTAGTAAAGAAGTTAGTTTACCGTATTTGCTTTCATAATCTACGATGGAACTGCATTTGTTGAAGACAGTTATTTTAAGGATTGTATGATTTGGGTCGTTGTTTATTAGTGTCAACTCTTCCAAGCACTTTCTCAAATCTGTGTCAAACGATTCACCTGATGTGTATTCAATATAGCTAATCTCTAAATTGTGTTGGTACATATCCCCACATTTTTTAGTGGGATTGAATAATTTGATAAACGTTTAATTTCGGATCTGTTATTTATAGAATTTTTGTGAATACATTTAAATTACTACAAAATAAATTTATAATTTCCTTCTATTGTTGATGCTGAATATTGTTAATGAAAGTTGATTTTCGAAAGCTTTTTTTGATTGTAAGTAACTAGCTCAAATTGCTTTGACAAGTTACCATTCAATGATTCATATTTGATCTATTTTAAACAAAAATAGACTGTCATTTACCGATTTGTAAGCAATTTAACAATACACAAGAAAACGTTGCCGCATATTTGCATATCTGATTATAAAAATAAAAATTATGAAGCGTACATTATCAGGTTATTTTTCGATGTTGATATTAGTAACAACAATACTATCTTGTCATAAGAATGCTGTTGTTGTAAACAATAATAACTATACAGTTAATAATAATACAGATTCAAGTTTAATGCCATTAAAGGCAGGTAATCAGTGGATATACCTAGATTCTACTTTTAAAAGTACGAACGTTGTAGATACAGTTGTTACAGATACTGCCTATACTACAAGTCAGGTATATTCAACCAATCAATTACCTGGATATACATTTGTAGGTTATTGGGATCCAGGTTGGTTTAATCAATTCCTTTATATGGGAAATGCAGTTGACCAAAATGGATATCAGTATGTTTTGACAGTTGATAGTTCATCTGCACCTTACTATTACTATACTTTTGAAACTGTTCCTTATGATAATTATTCTCTAGGACATTCTATTGATTCTGTTTCCAACCGAACTTGTGCAACAAACATTAATTATTATGGCTATTCAACTCGAACAAACATCAACGGTTATTCTTGTTTGAAAAATAAAGTTGTTTATACGAATTGTAGTAATACTGTTACTGAAGTTGTTAATACTTATTTCTATCCAAAAGTTGGTTTTGTTCGTATGGAAGATTATTTACAAGATACTACTCAAGTAGGAAAGCCACTTTTCCTGCAGTATTCACACACTTTAAAACAGTTTATTCCTAAATAATTATTCATTGTAACATAAAAAAGGTCTCCACTTAATGTGTGAGACCTTTTTTTATTCATTGCAATATGATAAGTCATTTTACAGATTCTAAAATTAAAATTGTGATTTATTAATTCTATTTCGTTTACGTAAACGGATTCCTAAACACCATGATAATAAAGTAACTTTTAACTATAAAAAGAAAGACATTAAATAGTTGTTTACCTGATAATAGTCATTATACTTCTAGTCAGAATGTCTCACATTTGCACTTTCAAATTTGTTGATGAGGTTAATTTCAAATTTAAGTGAAGTAAATTGAGTAAATACTATAATTTATGAGCTCTGTTTTGTGAAATGAACTTTATATAACAAATTTTAATATAAAATTATCTATATGAGTAATGCAATTTATATCGCAACAAATCAGCCCTATAGTGGGAAATCGGTATTAGCCTTAGGACTATTGAACATGCTTTCGGGTAAAACAAGGAAAGTCGCTTATTTTAAACCTATTATTTATCGACCAAATGAGCATGTAGAGGATTATCATATTAAAATGATTTCCTCTCATTTTAAATTCAACATACCCTACGAATCCATGTATGCCTTTACCCGTGAAGAAGTATTACAGCATAGAGCAGCGGGAAATGATGCATTTGTAATTGATACTATCATCGAAAAGTTTAAAATTTTAGAAGAACAGAGTGATTTCGTAGTGGTAGAAGGAACAGATTTTTTGAAGGACGGCGTTTCCTTTGATTTTGATGCCAATATAGCTATTGCTAAAAACTTAGGAATTCCTGTTATTTTATTGGTTAGTGGTGAAGATTCTACATTAGAGGAGACTTCAAATAATTTACTCGCAGCATCCAAGGGTTTTAGTGATAAGGAAATTCAAGTTTTAGCCGCAGTTGTTAATAAAGCGAATCCAGCTTTAATTGATTCTCTTAAATATACCCTTGATAATTTGTTACCTAAAGACATCTTATTAAGTATAATTCCTAGCGATAAGAATCTCGATAATCCAACAATGAAAGAGATAACTGAATCCATTAATGGAGTTGTATTATTAGGAAAAGAAAAGCTTTCGAATCAAGTAGATAAATCAATTGTGGGTGCCATGCAATTGAATAATCTGTTATTGAGACTAGTTGAAAATACATTGATTGTTACTCCTGGAGATAGGGGCGATATTATTTTGGCAGCGATGCAAGCTAATTTGTCTTCAAATTACCCAAAAGTTGCAGGACTGATTCTTACAGGGGGTCTTGAACCAGAACCTCCAATACTAAGGTTGATTGCAGGCCTAGAGACTGTAGTACCTGTTATTCAAGTTCAAACAGGAACTTTTGAGACGGTTGCCAATATTAGTAATACACAATCTAGAATTAGTATTGATAATGTAAGGAAAATAGAATTAGCCATTCACACTTTTGATAAATATATTAATGTAGGCGGATTGGAAGAAAAGATTAAGACTTTCCATTCAACGGGTATCACTCCGCACATGTTCCAATATCAAATGGTTAAAAGGGCTAAGAGTCAGAAAAAGCATATTGTTTTAGCTGAGGGAAATGATGATCGAGTATTGATTGCTGCTGCGAGATTATTACAGCAAGATGTAGTATCCTTAACAATCTTAGGGGATAATGAAGAAATAGAAGCTTCATTTAAACGATTGAATCTTTCTTTCTCAAGAGAAAATGTATCAATCATAAATCCTTTGAAGTCCCCTGACTTTGAAAGATATTCTGAAACACTATATGAACTACGGAAATCCAAAAATGTTACCCTAGAAATGGCAAGGGATATGATTTCGGATGTATCGTATTATGGAACTATGATGGTTTATTTAGGTGATGCTGATGGAATGGTATCAGGTGCTGTACATACTACACAGCATACAATTCGTCCAGCCTTGCAGTTTGTAAAAACCAAACCCGGAATTCAAACAGTATCTTCTGTCTTCTTTATGTGTTTGGAGGATAGAGTTTGTGTATTTGGAGATTGTGCGGTGAATCCTAATCCTACTGCCGAGCAATTGGCAGAAATAGCCATCTCTGCTGCAGAAAGTAGTATATCATTTGGCATTGAACCATTAATTGCTATGTTATCCTATTCTTCAGGAACATCAGGAGTAGGAGAGGACGTTGAAAAGGTGAGAAGGGCAACTGAAATTGTAAAAGAAAAGAGACCCGACTTGAAAGTGGAAGGTCCTATTCAATATGATGCAGCTGTTGACCCTGTAGTAGGTAAACAAAAAATGCCTAATTCACCTGTAGCAGGTCAGGCAAGTGTGTTGATTTTCCCTGATTTAAATACAGGAAATAATACATATAAGGCTGTACAAAGAGAAACTGGTGCTTTGGCAATTGGTCCAATGTTGCAAGGGCTTAATAAGCCTGTGAATGATTTAAGTAGGGGATGTACTATGGAAGACATCTTCAATACTGTAGTCATTACAGCAATTCAAGCGCAATAAAGTGAAGCGTTGTGAGTTATGATTGATGAGCTTTTCAGAAGTAACTTATCACTCATTGCTCATATTTCATCACTAACAATTATAACTCATAACTAAATTTTAAATATGCAAATTTTCGTAGTCAACTGTGGTAGTAGTTCTATTAAATATCGATTATTGTCAATGCCTGAAGCAACACTAGTTTGTAGTGGTTTGGTAGAAAGAATAGGTCTCGAGGGTACCATTCTTATTCATAAAGTTTATAAGGGTGAAGAGGAAATTGTTATTAAAAAAGAAACTGGAGATAAGAATCATGCAGAAGCACTCGCTTCGGTAGTAAGCGTGATGATGGATAAAGAATCAGGGGTTATCAGTTCGCCTGATGAAATTGCACTTGTAGGTCATCGGGTTCTTCACGGTGGGGATGTATTTACTAAAACAATCATTGTAGAT
Source organism: Chitinophagaceae bacterium (assembly GCA_947379895.1). GTDB lineage: Bacteria > Bacteroidota > Bacteroidia > Chitinophagales > Chitinophagaceae > Parasediminibacterium. The sequence goes on from CANCPA010000002.1 coordinate 57,602, forward strand.
GAGGCAGTAAAAGCACAAATCAAGAAATTATTTCCGCTTGGACCATTACATCTTCCTGCAAATCTGACTGGAATAGAAGTGTCAGAAAAGTTGTTTGTTAAGGCAAAACAAATAGCAGTTTTCGATACGGCTTTCCATCAAACCTTGCCTGATTATGCTTATCGTTATGCAATTAGTCCTGAATATTACAAGAATTATGGTGTGAGGGTGTATGGTTTTCATGGAACAAGTCATAAGTATGTATCTGAAAAAGCTGCTGCTTACCTAGGCAATTCGAATGCTAAAATCATCACTATTCATTTAGGTAATGGTTGCAGCATGGATGCTGTGAATGGTGGTAGATGTGTAGATACCTCTATGGGATTAGGCCCTTTGAGTGGCTTGATTATGGGTACAAGATGTGGCGATATTGATCCTTCTGTAGTCTTTCATTTAATTGAACAGACAGGATTAACTGCAGTTCAGATCCAAGACATACTTAATAAAAAGAGTGGTATGTTAGGCTTATGTGGAAATAGCGATATGCGTGATATAAAAGCCGCTATAAAAAATGGAGACGAAGCGTCAACACTAGCCTATAAGATGTATGCGTATCGAATTAAAAAATATGTGGGATCCTATCTTGCTGTTTTAAATGGAGCAGATGCCATTGTATTTACAGGTGGTATAGGTGAAAATGACGGTGCTATCAGACAATTATGTATGGAAGGATTGGAATATGCGGGTATCAGTTATTCGGAAGAGGCGACTAAAAAGTCGGAGGATGGAATTAAGGAATATCAAACTGCTCAATCAAAGGTTAAAATATTAGTAGTACCTACTAATGAAGAATTAGAGATTGCACATCAATGTCATGAACTCGCAATTAGTGGATAGATATTAGTTTTTAGTATTGCTTTCAGCTGAGTTATAAATCAGATACAAGATAAAGGTGCGATTATTATTAAAATAATTATCGCACCTTTATTATTTAGTTGTTTTCTAATCACTAACCACTAATTACTAGCTATAAGCTTACTTAAACTTCTGTAAGTATAAGTAAAACAAATATGCCTTCTTGCATATCTTGCTTGTGCAGGTGCATTTACCATATTTACATAAGTATTTTTTGGCACACCATGATATTCGTAACTATTACCGTCTGAAAACTCTATCTTTAGGATTTCATCCTTGTAATGAAAATCATCAATACCTGCATGATTAATCGTTTCTTTATATTGATCTAAAGACTCGGCTATCGTTTCGGGCGCAATACTTACTAGGAAATGGTATGCCTCAATGATTTTCTTACTTTTTTCTTCTGCGTGACGTTTCCCGTCTTCAGTGTTTTGTTCAGGGTCTTCCTGTAATTTATCGGGATGATATTCCTTCATTAAATTTCTATAGGCAGATTTTAATTCCCTTAAATCTGATTTTTTCTCAACACCTAATAACCTTCTGTAATAGTCAATTTTTTTCATAAAGGTGGCGAAGATAGGGGTTTGAAAACATCTTGGGATAAAGGAAATATTGTTGTATATAGTTTTCCCAATTTGACAAATTATTAAAAACAACGTTACTAATCAAGTATTTTACCACAAGGTTCACAGGGTTTTGAACAAAGCAACATAAGAAAAATTATTCTTTTTGGGTACTTACCTGCCATTATTTAATAAGAACTCCTTGTGTTCCTAGTTTTCTTCCTTGACTTTGTGCTAAAACCTACTAGGTAACAAATCAATCTTAAAAGTACACATCCTCAATGAAAAATATCTCTTCTCCTTTGTTAGTCATCATAATAGCTATCACATCAAATTGTAGTAACTCCCATTCTTTATGTAGAGTAATATAAGCGGAGGCCGCAACTTTTAAATGGTTCATTTTAGCTTGAGAAATACTTTCTTCGGGAAGGCCATATTTTAGGTTAGTCCTTGTTTTGACTTCTACAAAATGTATTTTTTTATCCAAACTAGCAATGATATCTACTTCAAGATGCTTGTGTCTCCAGTTTCTTTCAATAATGTTAAATCCTTTTGATTCCAAAAAAAATGTAGCAATATCTTCTCCTTTTTCTCCAACTTCTTTTTTCTTCATGTATATTCGACTTTTTAAATAATTTTTATGACTCTTTCAGGAAAAACATTCCATCTTAAAGGTAAAGTACAACATTATGCATGGGGTGGTACCAATTATATACCACAATTACTTGGAATAGACAATAAGGACCATAAACCTTGTGCAGAATATTGGATGGGTGCTCATCCTTCGGCTTCATCAGTAATTTCCGATGGTGAAAATTCTATCTCACTTAACGAATATATTGTAAATAATCCCTCCGAAACCATTACTGACAAAGTATTCAATCGGTTTGGTGAATTACCTTATCTTTTTAAGATTTTAGATGTAAAAGAAATGTTGTCTATTCAAGTACATCCTACCAAAATTGAGGCAGAAAAAGGATTCGACGCTGAAGAAGCGGCAGGTATTCCTATAAATGCACCTCATAGAAACTATAAGGATAGAAATCATAAGCCTGAAGTCATGATTGCACTGAGTGATTTTTGGCTATTGCATGGCTTTAAATCGTTTTTAAAAATAGAACAGACACTTTTAGATGTCAAGGAGTTTAATGTATTGATTGCCCTCTTCAGAGCGGATGGATTGAAAGGGCTTTATAAGTTTGTGATGGAAATGGAACAATTTGATATTGATTCATTATTTACTTCTTTAGTGGAACGAGAAGTTAGGAGAAAAAATAATAACGAATTAACTAAGGCTGAACCGGGATGGTGGGTCGCTAAATTGTTTGAAGATGGACAGCCTATTAAAAATATTGATAGAGGCATATTCTCTATTTACTTTTTTAATATTGTTAATGCAAAGCCTGGTCAAGCCGTGTTTCAGGGTGCAGGTGTTCCACATGCCTATTTAGAGGGACAAAACGTAGAGTTAATGGCTAATAGCGATAATGTATTACGTGGGGGATTGACACCTAAGCATATAGATGTGCCTGAATTGATGAAGCATACTTCCTTTGAACCTGTAATACCCAATGTAATGCAAGGAGATGACTTAGGCAATTGCGAAAAATTATATCCTTGCCCTGTACCTGATTTTGGTATTAAGAAAATTAGTTTACATAATAACAGTCATGAATCAGTGGCAAATTCTTTAGAAATAATTATTGCTATAGAAGGAGGGGCTGTGGTAAATAGTAGTAGAAATACAGTCATTAAACAAGGAGAAGCAATTGTGTTTTTACCGGGAGAGGAATATAAAATTGAATCATCTGGTAATGCAGTTTTATATAAGGCGTTTGTGCCTGTGTAGGTTGCAAATTCAGGTTACGGTATTTAGGTAGCAGGTTACTATTAAATCGGTAAAGATTTCAGGTAATTTATTAGTATTCATTTAATAATTTGATTTGTGAGTTGAAATAAAGTTGGATAATTGTGAGCCAAGTAATTAGTAACCTGTAACTATTAGCTTGAATCCTGCATTTAGTTACTTAATTTAATTAGGGGATATCATACAATATGTTTACTTCTCAAGTTTTTATTAGAAGTTTTTGTTTAGTTATTTTGAGAATAAATAGAGGAATATAGTATTTCATCAAAAGTCTAGTACTTTGGCCAAACTTTATAGAGTTTTGACCCAAAAGTCTAGTACTTTGGCCCAACTTTATAGAGTTTTGAGCCAAAAGTCTAGTACTTTAGCCCAAAAGTCTAGAGTTTTGACCCAAAAGACTAGAACTTTGGCTCAAAAGACTAGAGTTTTGGCCTAAAACTCTAGAACTTTGACTCAAAAGACTAGAACTTTGAACTTACTTCTAATACAGTTGGCTTTAAGTCATATAGTTTTGAATAAATACCAAGTGAATTTAAGAGATGACTATATTTTGCCGAACTATTCATATATACATTAACAGAAATAGTCATATTGCCGCTATTTAATCCTCAAACTTATTATTGACTTAATGAAGTTTATAAATTTCAAGTGTTTGTTGGTTTATCAACAAATTTTTATTTAGCATCTTTATAAGTACAAATTTATTTCTTATTTAAAAATGAAAATCATTGAATAATTAACAAGAAAAGCTAATTAGTAGTTTCAAAATAGTTTGGATTTCATTCATTTATCCCCATCATTTAATTATCTGAACAAAAAACTTTTTTCTAAAATAGATTTACTCCTATTTTTGTTTCAAATATTAAAAATGAAGTTGAACTACAAGCTGTTATTATTCTCTGTTCTGTTGGTTTTAGTCAGTACCCTTTCTAAACTGTTCTTTGCCTCTAAATTAGAATGGTCAGGATTTTCTCCAATAGTGGCAATTGCACTTTTTGCAGGAATGATGATAAAGGATAAATCTACCTCTTTTTTATTGCCTCTTATTTCATTATTCTTCAGTGATATCATCATTGAAGTATTATTCCGATTCAAATTGTTCCCATTTGAAGGTTTATATTCCTACCAACTTCTAAATTACTTATTATTACTGTGTACTACGTTAATAGGTTGGATTTTAAAGGGAAAGCAAATCAATAGAATATTGACAGCTTCATTTGTTGCTCCGACTCTATTTTTTCTTTTATCAAATATTAGTGTTTGGGCTTTTTCAACTCCACTAATGTATCCACAGACAAGTGCAGGTTTACTTGAATGTTTGATTGCAGGCATTCCCTTTTATGGTCACTCATTGATGGCGACATTTATTTTTGTTCCTATTTTATTGGTTTCATATAACTATATCACCAATAAATCTAACAGTTTATTGATGTCCTAAAATATTTGTTAATACATTTAATAAACGGGATTCCATGTTTTTTGGGAACCCGTTTTTAATTTAGCACAATCTTCTATAATTTACTTGTCATCGTTGATACATTAAACTTGAAAACGTTTGTAAGTTATAATAGGACTTGTATCTTATACAAATGCTTATTATTTAATATTTAGTTCTAGTAAATGTTTTCTAATTGAAACACTTTTTATCAGATTGATTATAAAATTGAAAAAGCAAGGAATATACTTACGTTAGTGATTTAATCATTGTTTTATAACTACTTTTCATTCAGTCTACAGAAAATTCTTTCTTATTTTGTTTTTACAACCATTTGCAAGAAGCCCTTACAAATGGATTATAATTATCAAATAAAGGGAAGTGTGCAATTGATTGCTTCTGTATAGAAGCAGGATATAAATCACAAGTTAACACATAAAGTAGTATTTTATTTGAATTAGGATTTTTAGAAATTGTACTTATTTTTTAACTTGATAGGTTCGAATAAGAGAAAGTTGAGAACGTAAAAGCAAAATATTAATTGAATGAGAGAGTTTGATTACCGTCAGATACTTATTTGGGAATAAGTAGACCAATTTGAGATCATTGACTTTTGTCAATAATATAAAAAATGTACAGCGATGAATGAGTATAGCGAATCTTCTAATTTTATAAACTCAATTAATTGTGTGTGTATCATGATTTATTCCATGTAAGTGTGTACAAACTTTAATTTAAGTTCAAATTATATCCATTCTTTTTTGTTTTTCTTAAAATTGATTCATTTATTTGCACAATTGAAATCAGGAAGTATGATGAAGACTCAAGTATCTATCTTTTTTTTTAATATTCAAATTATCTAAATTATCATTCAATGGTTAAAAAGAATTGCTTCTTATTATTTGCTTTCAGTTGTTTTAGTTCTGTTTTATTCGCTCAAAATTTTATGCATAGTGTAGGTGCCACAATTTCTGCCATTGTAGGTGATGTGAAAACGAATAATGGTTCTGAAAGTTTTGGGTTGAGTCAAACAAATTTTACTTATTTCCCTAGATACAATTTTATAGAGAATCAAAATTCCTCTTTAAGTGTAGGTGCACCATTAGGTATTGGTATTGCAATTGTTAGAAGTACTATAGGCGATGATGCCGGTATTTCTTTTGCCTATGATATCCCTGTAGTAGTAGATTTCAATATCGGATGCAAATCTACGCCAGATAATGAAAATAGCTTTGGGGGTTATTTAGGTGCGGGATTTGGTTATTATAAAATAAATATTTCAAATAGTTCTTATTTAAATTATAGTGGCGCGACATATGGACCATTGCTAAGAGGTGGCTTTCGTTTTAGGTTGCCAAGTGATAGTCATCCAATATCTATAGGAATGTATTATAAATCGGGGATGGAAAGCGATAAGCTAAAGACTTTTGGGTTTAATGTTTTATATGATTTTTAGGCTATGAATTGATGATAATTAAATTGCTATTCATATAAATGTAGTTCTGAATAATTAAAAAGAATCCAGTTCAATAAGTCTATTGAACTGGATTCTTTTTAATTAGCAAATGCAAATAGTCTAAATTAAACTAATGACGTTCCGTCTTTTATGGCAACCACATAAGTCTTCAATTCTTTATTAAATTTCACTTTATAAGCAGACTTTGCTTTATCTATAAAAGTTTCTGTATTCTCTTTTTTTATCAGATTAATAGTACAACCTCCAAAACCGCCTCCCATCATTCTACTTCCTGTTACTAATCCGCTCTCTACAGCTAAATCTTTTAAGAAATCAAGTTCAGTACAACTAACCTCGTACAATTTACTTAGACCGTCATGAGTTTGAAACATTAATTGACCAAAACCAATGATGTCATTTTTTGATAAAAGATCGGTAGCATCGCCAACTCTTTTAATTTCTCCTATGACAAAATTTGCTCTATCAATGGTCTTATCGGGAAGTTCTGATGAAATGCTTATGATGTGTTCGGGTGTCACATCTCTATATGATTTTATTGTATCAAACTTACTTTTCAAAAGTGCAATTGCTGTATCACATTCTTTCCTTCTCGTGTTATATTCAGAATCTCCTAGTGAATGTTTTACACCTGTATCGCAAAGAACAACATCATAACCATCTATCTGAAATGGAAAATATTGATACTCTAAAGTCTTACAATCTAATTTAATAACGTGGTTGGCTTTTCCAAAAGTGCTTGCAAATTGATCCATTATTCCACAATTAACACCTACAAAGTGGTTTTCTGCTTTTTTGGAAATTTGAACAATATCTAATCTACTAAGACCAAACTTGAAAATTTCGTTCAATGCAAAAGCCACACCACATTCTACAGCAGCAGAAGATGATAATCCAGCACCTGTTGGTATATTACCTCCAAATACACAATTAAAAGCTTTAGGCTGATAACCTGCTTTTTTAAGTTCATCCACAACTCCCATTATATAGTTTGGCCACCCCTGTTCTGTCTTCTCGAAGTTTGAAAGTTGAAATGAAAAAGAGGAATTGAAATCATTAGCAAATAAATTGCAAGTGTCATCAATATTATTAGGGGAAATTGCTAATATGATTTCTTTGTTGATACTTGCAGGTAGAACAAAACCATCATTATAATCAATATGTTCACCAATTAAATTAATCCTGCCCGGCGACCTTACAATACTTACAGGTTCAGTACCAAATAACTCCTTAAACTTCTTTAAAATGACTAAATTTTCCATATACTTTTATCTTTAATAAAACGTTTTCTTAACTGATTAAAATAGCTTTAGTTAAGTTTTGTCTTCAACGTTAATAATAGCGAAGCAAAAAGATTAGGATATTAATTATTTGTAAAGTAACTTTTTTTCTTTTTCATTAATCCTATTATTAATTACTTAAAATTTAGTACAAATCAACTTGCCACTTCTTAACTTACACTCTATTCTTTAATATACTTATGTTGGGAAATAGAAATTCTATCTTCATCATAATGCATTTTACTTTCTGACATTGTGCCATCTCTGTTGTAGGTAAACTCTGTAACGCTATCTCCGTGTGTTACTTTTACACACTGGTGTAAATTATTATATTTTAATATTGTTTTGTGATAGTCTTCGTAAACATTATTTGAGTGAACAATCGTCTTTCTTCTTCTATATTTATAAGTTACAGCGTAATCAGAATTATAGCTTTCTATTCGTTTTACTCTGCCTTTTCTATCATAAAAATATTTTTCAGTAAGGATACTTTTGCTGATATTAGTCTTTTCCCATACTTCAATTAACTGCTTCTTATCATTATAAATCCTTCTTACTTCGCTATTTTTAATGATACCATTAGGAAGTTTATATTTAGTTGTATAAGATGCTAAGTCACCGTTAAAGTTATAGGTGTAGTCGGTGTAGCCAATATTTATTTGTGCTTCGCCTACGAGGTAATTGCTTTCAATTCTTAATAAGGCATTTGATGAATCATAGAAAAAAAAATCAACAAGTTTGGACGGCCTTTTTTTTGTGAAACGTTCTCTTTTGGTCATATTTCCATTTTCATCAAAGGAAATGGTAACTGAATCAACAAGTAACACTTTACTTATATCGGAGAAAATGGTAATCCCTTTAAGAACAGTACTAAAGGAGTAATTGCATACAATCTCTTTTTTAATACCATTCTTTTTAATAAGTTCACTTCCATTAGTGCCATATTCTGAAAGATAACCATCGAATTGGGCTACACATGTTGAACCTAAAAATATTAAAAAGAAAGCCGTTAAAAATACTTTCATAAAAAGTTCTGTGAAATTTATCAGTCTGATTGCAAATTCTTTTAATGTCGTCAAATTAAAAAGTTCTTTGGCGTGTAAGACTATTTTATTTCATTTAAATTTAATAATTGATTAAATAAAAATTTTCAAACACCTTGACTTCATTTTATTTGCATAGAGCAAAAAAACTCAACAATATTACTGCTAATAATTGATTTTCGTAATGATTTCTTAAATTTTCTTTAATGTATAAACCCTTAAGTCTAAAAAATAGTCAATTTCTACTCAATAATCTTTTCAAAGTGGGCTAATTTGCCCTCAGCATCGATTCCTTCAAGTACAATACGCAAACGTTTGCTGATATTATTATTATAAAAATCTATTTTAATGTTGTTATTAGTTTTATCTGTTATGATATAGGGATTCCAATATAAAGTAGTCCTTAAATCAGGGTCTTGTGGTTGATTGAATGAATAATCAGGTTTATAAAATTCTTTATAAGCAGTATATCCGGGAATAATTCCATATCCCATTCCCATGCCTGAGATAAACTGAACGTCTGAACCTTTTCTTGTATAAATTGCTATCGCACCTCCTTCTCCACTATTATACCCACCTCCAAATCCAAAGAAGGGAGGTCGAAAAACCTTTACATAAGCAATTTCTTCTACCATTAATGTTTTAATTTCTTCGGTTCTTGCAGGCATTTCATCCAAATAAAGTTGTGGATGTGCTCCTCGCCATCTTAAAGAAACATTTGGCCCATCCTCATTTATTTGTAAGCCTGCCACCCTCCCTTGTAAATACCAAAAAATATCGGGAGAGGACTTTACATAAGGATCATTTACTAAATCAAATTGATAAGTGTCGCCACCACTAAAAAGGCCTGAAGTATATTTTTCATCAAGAACATCAACTGTTTTTTTCTTTTTTGTTCTTACGGTTACTTCGGCGAGTTGATGTGCTTTTGCGTATCGTTCTGCCTTATAAATTTGATCCAATAAACTCTTAGTTCCTGCTAGATTTGAAGTGTCTTGTAAGTAATTAGGTAGCGTATATTCAAAATCATAATTACCACTAATTTTCTTAGGTTGTTTATTAAAAAGTCCATTTTCAAATTGTACTGTTGCAATATTTGTAAGCCTTTTTTCGCCATTAAATTGATAATAAGCTTTGACGGTATCGAAAAATAAGGCTTCTTTCTGCACAAATTCGCCCTGTTTGTTGATTGGCAAATAAATCAGTTGTTTACTGCTGTCTTTTGCTTGCAAGATTATGTTAATCATCTGATTAGGGCCCCTCCTCGTAAATGCACGTCCATATACTTTGCCTCTGATTTCTAGATAATCAGTATCTCTTCCAAAAGGGAGCCTAGGAAAATTACCCTTTACAACTTCTTCCCAGTTAAACTTTCTCCAACCGTGGGTCAACATTACTAAATCGAGTTGTTCTTTAGCAGAATCTTCAGTACTCTCAAAGTATTGTGCAGGATTACTAATGAACCCTTTTACATCACTGCTTAATAACATTTGAGTTAAAATATTAGTAGTACTATCTCTATACCATCCTGCATCTGTAATAGACATACTCATATTGCTTTTTACAGGGTTTTCAATAATTAATTCTAAGGTGTTTTTGCCTCTTTTCTCACTACTTTTTTCAACTATATTTAAGCTAGCATTAAAAGTTGGAATTCTATTATTTACAAAAACTATTCTCTCAGATATCGGGTTCCAATCTGAATTAAATAATGATATTTGAAGAATTCCTGATGGTAAATCTGTAGTTGGGATTTCTCCCATTGCAGACTTGTTTATCAGTTTTACATTGCATTTATATACGATGTGTTGATTAATATGTGCAATAACATGTGCAAATCTCTCCCTTGAAGAAATACTATCGCTACATTCAATTACAAAAATTACTTTTCCTTTAACAGGTTGCGCCTCAATTTTAAATCCTTGTAATTGAGGTAATGGTAAGGTGGTGTAATTTTTATTGCCATATTCATCTCTCCAAATAGCAGCTAATGGATTATAGGATTCAGGTGTTAATGATATAATTCCCATCCCATCATGTATTGTAGTGAATGAATCGATAAACTCTCCTTTAGCATTTACGATAATACCAAATCCATTTGCAGGTTTCCCCTGTTGATTTGTAACTACAAATGCTACCCTACTTTCTTTTCCTGCTAACCAATTGCCTCCTTCAGGTAAGAATTGAATTGTTGTGGAAGGTTTTCGAGTATTGATAACATTGATTTGATCTTTAGCTGTAATTTGTTCTACCTGAATTTCTTTGTCAAAAATAAAGGAGGAGTCAAAGTTCTGCATCCATTTTGTATAGGCTCTCACATGTAAATTTTTGCCTGTATAATTACTAGGAATCTCAAACTGACCTCGTGCTGAAGATTTGTATAGTGGAGAACTTGTATGTAAAAGTAATTTACCATTGTAATCGTACCAATCAGCGTAAAAATTTTTGCTTAAAGAGGAAGGTAACATGTCGGCTATTATATAGGCCTTAAACCAAATCGTTTCACCTTTTCGATAGAGGTCTTTATCAAAGTGCAAATGAACCTTTTCCTGAGGATAATTGTCAGCATAGCCCAACATCACAGAATCAATTTGTTGAGCCATCACTTTTGAAAGGGAATAAAGAAGAAAAAAAGCAGATAGGTATAATATTCTTTTCATATTTCAATTTAGAGGCTGAAAGTAAATAGTTTAATAATACGTTCAGGATTTTTGCAAGTCTGATTGTGATTATTTAATATTATTTCAAGGTAGTATAGACGGAAGTGGCATTTTATTCGGTGAATGTATATTTATAAGTAAAAAGTAAAAAAGCAATTAGTTAAAAGTCATTTGGAATATAGAAACCAATTCTTCCAGATACAATTTATCTAAATCATCAAAACTATTAAAATCAACACTATCAATATCTAATACTCCCCAAACAATTCCATCTTTAATTAGCGGAATGACAATTTCACTTTTCGATTGACTACTACAGGCAATGTGACCCTCAAATTGATCAACATCGGGCACAATCACTGTGGCAGCATCTTGCCAACACTTCCCGCAAACACCTCGTCCTTTTTTAATTCTTGTGCAGGCAATAGGCCCTTGAAAGGGGCCAAGTACCAATTCATCATTCTTTACTATATAGAATCCAACCCACCACCATTCAAATTGTTGTTTCAATGCTGCAGCGGTATTAGCAAGATTTGCAATCAAATCTACTTCTCCATCAATCAATGCTTTTATTTGTGGAATTAGTGCCTTGTATTGTGCTTCTTTACTTCCTGTAATTCGTATTAATTCTTCCATCCTCATTAATTGTTTCAGGTTACAAGTACAGGTTGTAAGTTGTAAGTTGCAACCTGGAACTAGTAACTTGTAACTTGTGTTTACTTATTGCTTTAAAATGGTAAAATAAAATGTACTGCCTTTTCCTTCTTCTGATTCAATCCAAATCTTTCCACCTAATGTTTCAATTACTTTCTTAGTTACGGCAAGTCCCATACCCGTACCCGAGTATTTGTCTTTGTTGTGTAACCTTTGGAAAATAATAAATATTTTAGAGAAGTGTTCCGCAGAAATGCCAATACCATTGTCTTCAATCTTAAACTGCCAAAAATTTGGTTGTTCAGTAACAGAAATGTCAATTTTAGTATCGATATTATCCTTCGCATATTTTAGTGCATTGCCAATAAGGTTTTGAAATACTTGCCTCATTTGTACCCTACTTGCAAAAACAATTGGAAGCTTCTGTATATTGATGGTTGCATTACGTTCTTCAATATTCTTTTGGAAAAGCTCAAGGATTTCATTTATTTCTATATTCAAATCAATATCCTCTTTACTAATCTCGCCTCTTCCTACTCTTGAAAACTCTAATAGGTCAAGGATAATCTGACGCATTCTCCTTGCACCATCTACTGCATAACCTATATATTGTAAACCCTTTTCATCTAAGACATCGGCATACCTCTTTTCGAGCATACTCATAAAGCTTGTTACCATTCTTAGCGGTTCTTGCAAATCGTGAGATGCTATGAATGCAAACTGTTCCAATTCAGTATTTGAGGTTAACAATTCATCTGCTTTCTTCTGCAATTCATCATTCAATTCTTCAAGTCTTAACGCTGCCCTTTTTATTTCTGTTACATCTTTTGAAAAACAAGCAACTCCAACTACTATATTTTCATTGTTATGAATAGGGGCAAATGAAACGATGCTGTAATGTGATTCATTAGTAATTGGGTTTATATATGTTTCGTCGAAGGTTATTTTTTCATCTGCTAATGCTCTTTTGTAATTTTTTCTCCATTTTGATTTTGCTGTCTCTCCAAATGCATCAACTATTGCAGTTTCTCCTTCCACAATGGAATTGCCTGTATGAAGTAACATTGCTTCTCGATAAATATTATTAGCTGATACGATTTTGAAATCTCTATCAATTGACCATATTGCGTCATTGGTATTATTAATTAATGAATCTAAGTTTTGTTGTATCCTCATTACTTCATTAATCTGTTCTTTTAATTGTGTAATGTCTTGTGTAGCACCAATCATTCTTAATGCCTTCCCTTCAGCATCTCTAATTATATAAGCTTTGTCGTATACATAGGCATAGTTGCCGTCTGCTTTCATAAAACGGTATTGAGCTTCCCAATAATTTTCATTAGGATTTTTTAACAACTTTCTGTGCGTGTCGAGAACATTATGAAAATCGTCGGGATGAATGAGTTTTACCCATCCTAACCTATATTTTTGTTCTCTGTCATTTTCATACCCAAATAAGGTCTTAAATCCATCTCCTGTTCTTGTTACTTCTCCTGTAAGGATATTCCAATCCCAAATTGAATCATGAGTAGCCTTTGAAACTAAATTGTATCGTTCATTACTCAATAAGAGTTCTTTTTCATACTTCTTTCGTTCAGTGATATCTCGGGTAACTTTCGATGCGCCAATTACGATTCCATTGCCATCAAAAATTGGTGATATCGTAATTGAAACATCAATATTTTGCCCATCTTTTCTTTTCCGTTGAGTTTCATAATGTTCTATTGCAAGTCCCGTCTTTATTTTATTTAAAATTTCAGTTTCTTCAAGAATATACTTTTCAGAGGGAATAATTATAGACATGTTTTTGCCTATTACCTCCTCAACTGTAAATCCAAATATCTTTTCAGCGCCCTTGTTCCAACTAGTAATTTCGCCATCAAGTGTTTTACTAATGATGCCATCGTCTGATGAATTGACAATTGAAGTAAATAATGCTTGTTGTTCGAAGGCTTTTCGTTGTTCTAATTCCCATCTTTTTGTTTCAGAGATATCTCTACTGATAGATACAAAATGAGTAAATTCTTCTTTACCTAATGCAATAGGATACATCGACATTTGACACCAAAACGGGTCTCCATTCTTTTTATAATTTAT
>CANCPA010000003.1 GCA_947379895.1 Chitinophagaceae bacterium
TATCCTAAAATAATGCCTGCAAATACAACCATTTCGTATTGCATTAATGGGAATGCTGTTTTATTGAACATAATATAATTTTTTAAGTTTGAATGAATAATGTATTTGTAATATACTAAAGTTAATTAGTGTTTAATTGAAGAAAATACATCTTCTTTTAGTCTTTTATAACTAAATACCAAGGTTTTATGATTCACTCATGAGATATCATTGTATACTCATGAGGTTTCACTGTATGTACATGAGGTGTCACTGTATATTCATGAGGTCTCACCGTATGTTCATGAGGTCTCATGAGCTATTCGTGGGGTCTTATCAGATATGCATAATAATTTACCATAAACTCATAAAACCTCATCAGACTGTCCGAAGACCTCCAAAATGAGTATCATCCTGCACTATGCAGACCCTTACAATGATGAACAGTAGCGATTTGTGAAAAGAAAGAAAAGATGTACGGCTTTAAAACAGGATTTGGAATTGAGTGATTACTGCCATTTCCCACGGGAGGGGTTTTGACTTTTATAACCACTTTATTTATGAACATGTAGCAAAGAGATGTGCTTTATTTTTCTCCACCAAATAAACTTTGTAATAATTGGCGTTTATTTGAAAATACTTTTGTATTTGTGATAAATTAGAAAAATCCCCTATAACACTAATCCACCAAATGGCAACCGTTACGAATATATTTTCTGTTTTTTCTATTTTAATTCATCTAAAACTAAAAACATTTTCCTAACCATTTCACTCGAAGCCCCATCAAAATTATTTACGAGAAAGGCAACTGTATACTCATTTCCCTCTTTACTTTTATGATAACCGGCAAATCCCTTTGTGCCACCAATTGTACCACTCTTTAATTTCATACCATTATATAAGGGAAGCGAAATGTAAAATGACGAATACCACGACTTATCTCTCGCATATTGCAAAGCGGTTACCAACGCATTTGTTGTCACTCTATTTTGAGGTGAAAGTCCACTACCATCCGAAATGCGCAATGCACTGCGTTCAATACCTCTTTCTTGCCAAAAATCTTTAATGACTTTAACACCTTCATCCGTTGATCCAATGCCGTTTTTATTAAATGCAATGGTCTTTAAAAATACCTCTCCATAAAGGTTAACACTCTTACGCATGAACCAAAAATTCATACTATCTAAGGCAGGGGAGTAGTTAGTGAAAAAAATGGTATCCGCTTTTTCAAGCTTTTGTTTTTCGGTTAACCCCTCAATACTATTTGTTATTTTATTGAATTTAATATGGTGCGAATTAAGTCCGTTCTCAATTATTTTTCCTATCAGGTGTAATGGATTTGGGTTTGCCCCCGAAATAATTACAGTTTTATTATTGGCAGGCAAACTACCCTCTACCACTCCAATTTTGCTGTAGGGAGGCATATAAATAGTGGCAAAGTCATTGCTTCCAAACTTATCGGTCTTCATATTATTAATTAAAGGAGCAATTGTTTGCTCGGGTTTAGTAGAGATAATTCTCGCCGAATCGCCTTCTTTATTGCCCGGCTTTAAGGTTAAGTCATACTGATTTTCAAACCAATTCAAACCCCATGAACCTGCTCCATAATAATTGCCAATATCTTCCCATGTCCATCCTCCAGGAATTGGTTGCAAAGAAAAAGAAGAGGTATTCAGGAACACATTTCCTTTAATCTTCTTGATGCCTGTCCCAATTATTGCATTCATCCAATTATTTAGTATGGCGGTATCTTTTGTGGTTTTATATCGCCAACTTCCAAGAGTAGGATCGCCAAACCCGTTAATTATCAAGTTTCCTGTTAATATTCCTTTTTTTATTTTACCGTTATAGCCTAATTCTGTTTTATAATGGTAATCTTTGCCGAGCATTTCAAAGGCGGTGATACTTGTTATAATCTTTTGACAACTAGCAGGTGCAAGCCCAATTTGACTATTATAGTCAAAAACGACTTCTTTGGTCTTGCTATTAATCACATAAAGGCTAATGCTTGCATGATTTAGAGAAGAGTCGGTTTTTAGTTTTTCAAATGCGTTTTGAATACGATTTGAAACATTTTGGGAAAAAAGTATTTGATTAAAAAAAAGAGAGATGCCAACTAAATAAACATGTTTCATTGTGCTTAATAATATTTAAAATAATATAGTAGGTTAACAATGATAGTAATTAATTACTCTTTTTAATCATTCTTATCGCTCTAAAAAGGGATAAATGTAAAGAGAAGAATATTAAATGACGAAACAGATTTAAATAAAAGGAATTATGGATACAAATTATGCTTCAATAATAACGATAGGAGATGAGTTATTGATTGGTCAGGTAGTGGATACAAATAGTGCGTGGATGGCGCAGGAATTAAATAAAATTGGTATTCCTATAAAGCATCGGGTAGCGGTGGGAGATGTATGGGACGATATTTGGTATGCCCTTGATGAAGAAAGTAAACATGCCAAAATTATTTTCATTACCGGAGGATTAGGTCCCACATCTGATGATATTACTAAGCCTCTTTTGTGTAAATATTTTAATGGTAAGCTTAAGATTGACAACGATACGCTGGAACATGTAAAGAATATATTTTTAAATGTATTGAAGCGTCCAATGATTGATTTGAATGTAAAGCAAGCCGAAGTGCCGGATACTTGTACTGTTTTGCGGAACGAGAAAGGAACAGCACCGGGAATGATGTTTGAAAAAGACGGAAAAATATTTATTTCGTTGCCGGGGGTTCCTCACGAAATGAAATGGATAATGAGCAATGTGGTGATTCCGATGTTACCGTCAAGAGTAAAAACTACAAACATCGAACACAGAACGTTGTTAACCGCAGGCATTGGAGAAAGTTTTTTGGCCGAATTAATTAAGGACGAAGAGGCTGCATTGCCCCCACAAATAAAATTGGCCTATCTGCCAAATTCAGGCATGGTGAGGCTTAGGTTGACAGCAAGTGGTGATGACAAGAAATTATTGACAGAAGAAATAAATGTGCACTTCGAGGCGTTTAAGCAAAAAGTAAAGGACTATTTGGTAATTGATGAGGATTTGCCCATTCATTCGCTGATTGGTCGATTATTGAAGGATAGGGGGCAAACTGTTTCTACTGCCGAAAGTTGCACAGGAGGGTATATTGCCCATTTAATAACATCAATTCCAGGGGCATCCGCCTACTTTAAAGGCAGTGTTGTTAGTTATGACAATAGCGTTAAAACATCCGTTTTGGATGTATCAGAAACTACTTTAGCAACTTTTGGAGCCGTGAGCGAAGAAACGGTTATTCAGATGGCAAAAAGAGTCAGAGAAATCATGCAAACGGATTATAGTATTGCCGTGAGTGGAATTATGGGGCCTGATGGCGGAACTGTGGAAAAACCTGTGGGAAAAGTTTGGATTGCTATCGCAAATAAGCAAGAAATCACTACAAAAAGCTTTGACTTGCGCTATAATAGGGAAAGAAATATTGAATTAACGGCAATTAATGCCTTAAATCTGCTCAGAATTGCAATATGTGGATAACCAATGAATAACTTTTGGGCACAAACTTATACTTTTGAATTTAGTTGAGAAAAAGTGTATCGTTTTATTGAATAAACTGATAGTAATTGTACACAAAAGCTTGCACAATAAATAAAAACAATTAAAGATTTTACCGGTCTTAACCGACCTTGAAAAAAAATTTGTTGTATGGCAATAGCTGATTTGATAATGCCTAAAATGGGCGAGAGCATAATGGAGGCCACTATTTTAAAGTGGCATAAGAAAGTTGGGGATCATGTGAAAGTAGACGAGACTGTTTTGGATATTGCTACAGATAAAGTTGACAGCGAGATACCTTCACCTGTGGAGGGAATTATTGCAGAAATATTATATCCTGTAAATAATGTAGTTCCTGTTGGAAGTGTTCTTGCAAAAATTCAAACTGATGTGACTATTGCATCTGCTAATACAAAGTTGCCTCATCCTGTGGATGAGGTTTCGCATGTTGCTGAAATACCATTTATACCTACGCCTCATACAATTATTGCTAGCCCTGTTGTTACAGAAATAGCCACACCACAAGTAACCAAATTTATACAAGAGCCTGCAATTATGGAGTCGACGCAAAAATCTTACGAAGAGAATACGCCATTTCAGCCCTTTACTACAGCTCCTAAGACTGGAAATAATCGCTTTTTTTCGCCTTTGGTATTAAATATTGCCAATAGTGAAGGAATTGCTTTAAGCGAATTAGAAAGAATTCCGGGAACAGGTGCAGACGGAAGGGTTTCTAAAAAGGATGTTTTACAATATATTGCCGATAAGAGAGCGGGAAAAGTGGCTGATTTTGTGCCACAGCAAGCTCCACCACAAGTGGTAAGTGTGCCTCCGCCTCCTGTTCAAGAATATTTTCATCAACCAATAGTTGAGCCTGCTCCGGTTCAGCATATTGTACAGAATAAAGTTGCTGATACTCCGATATATATTGCTCCTCAACCGATTGTTGAGCCAATTGTTGCACCGGCTATCGAGCATGAGTTTCAGTATCCACCGATCTCTGAAACATCTTTAGAATTGAATACATTTCAAGAGCCTGTTATTTATCCGCAACCCATACAGGAAAATGTAATTCATGAGCACATTGCAGAACCGGTATTTCAACCAATTGTTGAAATGCCGCAACCTGTAGTTGAAACAGTGTACCAACCAATTGTTGAATCTCAACCAATTGTAGAACCTGTTTATCAACAAGAACTTGTTGTAGAACCCTATCAACAACAGATTATTGAACCTGTTCAACCTGTTGTACAAACATTTTCTGAACCTGCACCACAGACAATAGTTGCACCAATTATTCAACCAATTGAGCCTGTTTTACAACAGACACCTGTTGTTGAGTATGTTGCACCTGTTGCCCCTGTTGTGGAAACACCTGTTATTACTCAGCCAATTTTGCAAGAATATACTGCACAACAATTTACTGCTGTAGAGCCTACACCAATTTTTGAACCTGTTTATCAGCCACAACCAATTGTTGTAGAAGCAGCACCCGTACAACCTGTAGTTGTTGCCGAAATACCTGAACCTGTTATTGTTGCGAAGGAAGAAGTAGCAGTAGCCCCTGTTCAGGAAACAGTTGTGGTAGCGCCTACACCTACAATTCAGGAGCCTGCACAACAGAAACCTGTTCCTGTTTACATGATACCTGTTACTGCACCTACCATTCCTTTAGTTACGTTGGCCGAAGGCGAATCAGGGAAATTCACCACGCCTGACTCAGCGCATCCTTCCGGAAATGTAGAAATCATTGAGATGGATAGAATGCGTAAGCTAATATCTAAACATATGGTGGAAAGCAAACAAACGAGTGCTCATGTAACTAGTTTTACCGAAGCCGATGTTACAAATATGGTGCTTTGGAGAGAAAGAGTTAAGGTTGATTTTGAGAGAAGAGAAGGCACAAAACTGACCTTTACGCCGATGTTTATCGATTGTATAGTGAAGGTTTTAAAGCGCTATCCTATATTAAATGCATCGGTTGAAGGTGATAAGATAATTATTAAAAAAGATTTGAATATCGGTATGGCAACTGCTTTACCTACAGGTAATTTGATTGTACCTGTAATTAAAGGTGCCGATCAATTGAATATTGTTGGGTTAAGTGCGGCTGTGAATAAATTGGCTACTAATGCAAGGGCTAATCAATTGAAGCCCGATGATGTAACAGGTGGTACTTTTACGTTTACAAACGTAGGTACTTTTGGAACTTTGATGGGAACGCCAATTATCAATCAGCCACAAGTGGCAATTTTAGCAGTAGGTATCATCAAGAAAAGACCTGTTGTAATTGAATCTCCAAATAACGATACAATTGGTATTCGTCACATGATGTACTTGTCTTTAAGTTACGATCATCGAGTGATTGATGGAAGTGTGGGTTCTACTTTCTTGTCGGATGTTGCAAAAGAAATGGAGAATTGGGATTTGAATCGTACATGGTATCATTATTTATAGTTGAATGTGCATCATATAAAAAGAGGCTGTATCAATTTTGATATGGCCTTCTTTATGCCAATCATTCACCAAAAGTGATCACAAATAACTTAAATTTCATAGTTCAAAAGAACTGATTATATTCGCCCACTTATGGCTAAGGAGGTTGTTTTAAGCGGTATCAGACCTACGGGTTTCTTACATCTCGGGAATTATTTTGGAGCGATGCGCAATTATGTGCGCATGCAAGATGAATACAATTGTTATTTTTTTGTAGCTAATTGGCATAGCCTAACTACACATCCTGATACAAAAGAATTGCAAAGTGCGGTTCATAGAGTAGTTGCTGAAAATGTTGCCTGCGGTCTTGATCCTGAAAAGGTTTCACTTTATGTACAGAGTGATGTTCCGGAAATTGCCGAATTATATTTGTATTTGAACATGCTTGCCTATAAAGGAGAGCTAGAGAAAACCACTTCGTTTAAAGATAAAGTCAGGTTACAGCCAGAAAATATTAATGCAGGGTTATTGACCTATCCGGTTTTAATGGCAGCAGATATATTGATTCATAGGGCTGTAAAAGTGCCGGTAGGTAAAGATCAAGAACAGCATCTTGAAATGGCAAGGAACTTTGCACAGCGGTTTAATCACCGATATGGAGAGGTGCTTCCTGAACCACAGGCGTTTAATTTTGGAGGTGAATTAGTGAAAATATTGAGTCTTGATGGTGAAGGGAAGATGAGTAAGAGCGAAAATCAACTGAATACCTTATATCTAGCGGATAGCGATGAGTTGCTCCGAAAGAAAATTATGAAGGCAAAAACAGATCAAGGTCCTCTCGAGCCTAATAGTATTAAGCCGGCTTATATAGAAAATTTATTTACACTGATGAAATTAGTCAGTAATCCCGATACCTATTCAAAGTTTGAAGCTGATTTTGCTGCAAGTAGTACGGGTAATTGTATTATCAGGTATGGAGATATGAAGAAGCAACTTGCTGAAGACATGGTTCAGTTTATTACTCCAATCAGAGAAAAGGCTGCTGCTATACAAGAGGATAAAAATTTATTGGCACGCATCATTAAAACAGGGGCTGAAAAGGCAAGAGAGAGTGCACATGCTACGCTGAATGAAGTTAGGAAGGCAATAGGGATGAACTACTAGAATTAAGTAGTTATTTGCTTTTTTTAATCAGTATGAAAATAAATTAAGATAAAAGAATTCTTTCCTTTATGTTCGTAATTCTTTTGCAGGATAAATGGTTGTTTTTAAGTGATACTCATTGTTTAAATGAGATTTTAAAAGCAAAATTTCAAAGGTGAATATATTATTGATTAGATAAATTTCTGTATGACAAATAATAAGAAACCCAAGCATATTGCGATTGCTGGGAACATTGGTGCCGGAAAAACAACCCTCACTGAAATGCTTAGCAAACATTATAAATGGATACCTCAGTTTGAGGATGTGGATCATAATCCATATTTAATGGACTTTTATGATGATATGCCGAGGTGGAGTTTTAATTTGCAGATATATTTTTTGAATAGCCGATTAAAACAATTGCTAGAGATAAGGAGAGGTACCGAAACTATTATTCAGGATCGTACAATTTATGAAGATGCCAATATTTTTGCGCCAAATCTACATGATATGAACCTCATGAGTAAGAGAGATTATGATAACTATTTTAGTTTCTTTCAAACCTTAAAATCAATGGTAGAACCTCCTGATTTATTAATTTATTTAAAGGCATCTGTCCCAACTTTGGTTTATCAGATTCAAAAAAGAGGTAGAGAATATGAAGAAAATATTCGTTTGGATTATTTAAAGAAATTGAATGGTTACTACGAGAAATTCATCGAGGATTATAAAGAGGGACCAATTTTGATTATAGATTGTGATAAAAACAAATTTGCTGAAAGTGAAGAGCATTTTGGTGAAGTGATTAATAAAATAGACAGTCAATTATTTGGACTGTTTTAAGATATTAAGTTTGATTTAATTAGCCCCTTTCAATATACTTTTAGGGGCTTTTTTATTGCTCTTTGTTAAGGTTGACAAGAAGTAAAAATATATTGGGTTCTTGAAATATCAATGGTAAAGGTTGTCTTAATAAGTATTAGAAGCCTGATTTGAGTGAGATTTGTTATCGTATTTCATAAAATTACCCACAATATTAAAGTTTCCTAAGTTTGAGCGTTATAATAGTGACGTAATCTTTTACATTTGCCAACTTACAAAAGTTTCTTAGGGGCGTTGTATAGATAAGTTGAGCATTTTATTTTGTATTACAATAAATTGCATGACTAAAAGCATATCACTTATTACGTACAATTTACTTAGTAGGCTTTATACTTGATAATTAATTAATCGGTTTCAAGTTTAGATTTTTAGAAAAATGGCAAGAATAATAGGCGTAGCAAATCAAAAGGGTGGAGTAGGAAAGACTACTACTGCAATTAATGTGGCAGCTAGTTTTGCAGTACTCGAATATAGAACATTGTTAGTTGATGCAGATCCTCAGGCAAATAGTACTACAGGTACAGGCTTTGACTTGCACAATATTACAAGTAGTTTGTACGATTGTATGGTAAACAATACAAGGGCTGAGGATGTAATTCTGAAAAGTGAAATTCCTCATCTTGATGTATTGCCTTCTCATATTGATTTGGTTGGGGCTGAGATCGAAATGATTAGCTACCCTCAGCGCGAAAATGTGATGAAGAACATCTTAGAAGCAGTAAAAGATAAATATGACTTTATAGTTATCGACTGTTCACCTTCACTTGGTTTAATTACCGTCAATTCATTAGTGGCTGCTGATAGTGTGATTGTACCTGTTCAGTGCGAGTTTTTTGCCTTAGAAGGATTAGGGAAATTATTGAATACAGTTAAAATTGTACAGAATCGTTTAAATCCACAATTACAAATTGAAGGTATATTAATGACAATGTATGATGGTCGTTTGCGTTTATGTAATCAAGTGGTGAGTGAGTTGAGGAGGCATTTTGATGATATCGTTTTTGCTACAATTGTACACAGAAATAGTAAGTTGAGTGAAGCACCGAGTGTAGGAAAGCCTGTGATATTGTACGACGCAGATTGTAAAGGGGCAAATAACTACTTGAATCTCGCAAAAGAGATACTTCAAAAGAATGAGATGACTAAGATGACGAATGAGCAAAGAATTATTAATTAATTAAATGCTGCAGCGCTCTTTAGATTACTGAAGTGCAAATTGCGTGTCTTATCTCAAAACAGGATCAATTAATCGCATGGCTGTTTTAAACAGTTAGTTTATATTAAAATATGGCATCTTCAAAATTAAAACAAGATTTATTGGGTAAAGGAATCAGGTCTCTATTGCAAAATATAGATACTGATTTGCAAACAACTGAAGGGAAACTTAAGAATGAGGTAGTAGATAAAGTAACTACATCTCAAAGGATTCCTTTAGTGGATATTGTCATTAATCCAAAGCAACCTCGTCGCGATTTTGATCAAACTGCTCTTGAAGAGTTAGCGTCATCAATCAAGACTCATGATATCATACAACCGCTTACCGTTTCTCAATTAGCAAATGGTAAGTATCAATTAATAGCAGGTGAGCGTCGTTTTCGTGCAAGCAAGTTAGCAGGATTAGTTGATGTGCCTGTTTATATTCGTCAGGCAAATGATGCTGAATTATTAGAACTAGCTCTATTAGAGAATTTACAAAGAGAAAATTTAAACGCAGTTGAAATCGGGCTTAGCTATAAAAGAATGATGGATGAGTTGAGCTACACGCAAGAACAAGTAGCTGAGAGAATGGGAAAAGAGCGTAGCACTGTAACCAATTACATACGTTTATTAAAGCTTCCTCCCGATGTACTATTTGCTGTCAGGAATGGTACTTTAAGTATGGGACACGCTAGGGCTTTGATAAATATCGACACTGTAGACAAGCAATTGTATGTATTTAACGAAATAAAGGAAAAAGGGTTAAGTGTAAGGCAAACTGAAGAGTTTGTAAGAAACTTATATAAATCGGAAAAACCTAGTGCTAAACAAGCGAATACATATACACTTCCACCTGCCTACAAAAAAATTGAAGACAATTTGGCTTCACATTTTAGCACTAAAGTTAAGATGGCGGTAAATAAAAATGGCACAGGAAGTATTACTCTAGAATACTTTTCGTTAGATGAATTGAATAAGATTCTTGATCAAATGAACGTTGTTGTTAGCTAAACAATATTTACGATTGTGCAAGCAATCAATAGTAAGAATTTAAGTATGCCTTTATACCGTTTTTTGATTTTAATTTTAGTCTTCTTAATGGTGGAAAATGGTATGAACGCTCAGTCAGATACCTCTAAGCGAGTTAATAATACTGTTTTTACAGTAAAAGATTCTTTAAAAAATTTTTCATTATCTGAATCTTCAGCAAATACTAAACCTCATATTCCAAGGATTGCTACACGTAGATCTTTAATGATTCCTGGTTGGGGGCAGGCTTATAATAAAGAATATTGGAAAATTCCCATTGTATATGCTGCATTGGCTATTCCTGTTTACACCTACTTCTATAATACAAGTTATTACAAAAAGACAAGCTATGCTTATACCGCAAG
The DNA here is from genome assembly GCA_947379895.1 of Chitinophagaceae bacterium. GTDB lineage: Bacteria > Bacteroidota > Bacteroidia > Chitinophagales > Chitinophagaceae > Parasediminibacterium. The sequence goes on from CANCPA010000003.1 coordinate 10,581, forward strand.
GTATAATCAAATGTTTGGTGATACAACAACAACAGTCGGAAAACTCGCAATAGCAAATGGGATAGCAGGTATTGACCCTCAGTTGGTAAACCTTGATATGTACTCTCTTGAATCCTATAGAAATCTGTTTAGAAAAGATCGTGACTACTCAATCTTGTGGTTTATAATACTTTGGGGAGTTAATGTGGCAGATGCAACTGTTTTTGCACATTTAAAAGATTTCGACGTGAGTAATAACTTAACAATGCATGTTGAGCCAACATTTCATTCTTCAAATGGAACTTCGGGTATAACGCTTGCTTTTAATCTAAAACCTAAAAAACATACCCCTAGTTTTCTTACAAAAGAGGGTAATTAATTGTAAATCATAAAAGTAATAATAATGAAAATTGCATTGATTGGATATGGTAAAATGGGTAAGGCAATTGAAGAGATTGCCATCTCAAAAGGACATGAAGTTATCCTGAAACTCGATGTTACAAATCCTCAAGATTTTACAAAGCAAAATTTACAGGCATGCGATGTGGCAATCGAGTTTACAAGTCCTCATAGTGCTGTAGAGAACTTGAAAAAATGTTTTGATGCAGGTTTACCTGTTGTTTGTGGTAGTACGGGATGGCTTGCAGAATGGAATGATATACTTAAAGCATGTGAAGCGAATAATGGAGCATTAGTTTATGCGAGTAATTATAGTATTGGAGTTAACTTATTTTTTGAATTAAATACTTATTTAGCTAAATTAATGAGTAAACATCCCGATTATGAAGTTGCTCTTGAAGAAATTCATCATACCGAAAAAAAGGATTCTCCTAGTGGAACAGCAATAACATTGGCAGAGCAGGTACTTCGTTTTATTACAAATAAAAAGCAATGGGTTAACCATATTAGTGATAATCATGAAGAACTTGAAATCATTAGCGAAAGGATTGATCCGGCACCGGGGACTCATAAAATAAAATATACTTCGCCAATTGATGATATCGAAATTATACATACTGCACATAATAGAAAAGGGTTTGCAGGAGGGGCAGTTTTGGCGGCAGAGTTTCTTGTTGGTAAAAAAGGGATTTTTAATATGAAGCAAGTTCTTGGCTTTGATTAGTAAATTCTGAGCTAGAGTCACAGAAGAAAAGCATACTTAATTTATAATTCAATAGGCATTAGAGGAACTTAATTCCTTTAATGCTTAGTAGAAATTACAAAAAGGGAATTAGGGAAGTCTATAATTCTAGTATAATTCTCAGTGACTTTAATTAATTTTTTTTCACTTTAATTTGATACTACTATCTTAGCAATCTAAAACAACAAGTTAAGTAACGTTTCATGAAATTAATTTACACAATAGCCACTCTGATATTCCTAAATTCGTGCGGTTACTTTACAGAAACTAATAAGCCGTCAGGAGAGGATTCTTTACCAGTTCCTAAATCAATGCAATATCAAAAGCCTGGTTCGGTAGAACCAGAGAAAAAGGGAGCAAGTGAAGATCAGGTTACCATTAATGTTGAACCAACTTTAACAAGACCTCAGCTTTTTTTAGTGATAAAAGATCAGGCTACTAATGAAAAGGATGCTCGTGAAAAGCTAAAAATCATTTTAAATAATCTTAGTTATATACAAAAGAAGAATAATCTTGCTTCTGTCGCTCCGATGGTAGCTTGGCATTCACAAAAACCATTTGCTTATATTGAAGAAGGAGGACTTCCACTTGCTACTCCACTTAAGTATAATGAACCTGGAACTTATTATCGAAGAATTAAAAGAGAGAAGGCGGCAGTCGCTCATTTCTTTGGAAAACGATCATTAATTAATCGAGCTTATGATTCGCTTTATGCTTGGTTAAAAGAAAATAATCAAGAACCAAAAGGATTTCCATGGGAAGAATATACTTCTGATCGTAAGACAATGAAAGACAATGCTTTTTTAGAAACTGATGTCTATATTTTGGTGAAGTAAATGGGGATTACCCATAATTTAATGTGCATCTGAAAATATGATTTGATTATAATACCATTAGGCTACATCCTCTTATATCACTGTTATCTAACCTGCCAATTACTTCAAAGCTTCCATCTTCAAACACTATTCCCATGTCATCTGTCGCAATAAACGAACAGCTATAAATATTTGCTAAGTCAATAATGTTTAAAATTCCCTTGCCATGAGTGCGTATAGTTAAAGGATCGTCCTCATCTCTAACTAATACTTTCATCCAAGGTGGACAAATAAATCGACCATCTCCAAGTGAGTAAGCCTGACTTAATAACTCTGTCATGCCATATTCTGAGTGTACTTTCTTTACTCCTAATCCATTTGTGATTATATGATGAACTTCTTCTCGTGTTAATTCTTTACGCCTGCCTTTCATACCACCTGTTTCCATAATGGTAGTATGAGTAAGTTGCAATGGAAATTGTTCGACAAAGTCTAATAAAGCAAAGGTGACTCCAATCAAGAGTGTTTTCTGCCCCTTTTCTTCTAGTTTTAAGAGAACATCTTTTAAAGCAGAATAATTATTTAAGTAAAAACCGCTTTCTGGATGACCTGAACCTCTAATAAGTTCATCGACCATAACTATCAAGGATGAATTATTCCTTTCAAGATAGGAGGGAAGTAACCCAATAATACACCAATCTTTCAGTTCTCCATAAAAAAGATCAAACGCATTTAAAAAACTCGACTTATAAATATCTAAATCCTTTACTAAATGTTTACTATTAATTGTTTGTGTTGTTCCACTGCTTTCAAATACTGCTTGTGGTTCATAGGTTGTTGAAACCACTGTTTCACTTTTAAAAAAAGAAATTGGAATAAAGTAAGGAAGAAAACCTAAGTCTTGTTTTGCTATCAATCCTTTTTGATTATTAACCTTTAAATGTTGATTTTTTCTGATTAGGTCACACCAATTTCGAAAAACCTTGTTATTATTGTATTGAAATTGAAAGATATCATCTGCAATATCAGAGAAGGTTTCGGTTGTAACTGAAAAAATATTGTTAATGATAGTATGCAACACAGAAATTTGTTAGAATAGATTAAGTAAGTTTGACGCAATTATAAATATATGAATACAAAAATACTGTTACTAGTTCTAATTACCATTATTCTTTTCGCTTGTAATAAAACTAATTCCTCTAATCCTCAACTTACTTTTGTTAGTGTTAATAGTACTTCCTTACATACAGGCGATCAATTAATATTCAACTTAAGCTTTACTGATGAACAAGGTGAGGTAGATACTTTGTTTATTAAACGAGTTTCAAAGGTTTGTTCGGATACAGCAAATACAGGTTGGGGATTAGATAGCACGGAATATCCTACTCCTATTCCTTCTTATCCCTCAACAAAGCGTCAAAAGGGCACATTATCTATCAATTTTGGATACAGTAAAGACCCAAACAAGATTAATACATGTTATCTTCTTTCTGATGAAACAAGAGGGACTTCAAAAACAGATACTTCATATTTTAAGTTTTGTCTCAAAGATGCAGCAGGACATTTGAGCGATACGGTAAGTTCTCCCGCAATAACATTCTTACTTAATTAGTTTTATTTGTACTTACGAATCTTTCGCTCATTCTTTTTTGGTAACTATTTTTATGGTTGTTGTGTATTGTCGCTTTCATTAGAATCTTCATATCAACAAGTAATTCCACTCAATTCAATTTTGTATTATTTGTCTTTATTTTGTGGTACTGTTATCTATTATACCTATGCCTATCAAGGTCAAGCTGCTCCTAATATAATTAACGAAAGGATTTTATGGTATAAAAAGCATAATAGACTAATATCTATTTCTCAATTGTTGTTACTCTTCGGTTTTATTATATCATTTCTTCTATTTATTAAAAAGCACATTAATAATTTCCAAAGTTTATCTATTTACACATTAGTTTTATTGCTTTTGTTTCCACTAGTAGCAGTACTATATTACGGAGGCATGTCAACTTCCGGAAAGCATTATAATTTAAGGAGGCAAGGATGGCTCAAACCATTTGTGATTGGTTTTGTTTGGTCTGGAATTGTAACAGTATATCCTTGTATCGTTTCATCTTTTGAACACAACTTAAATTATTATCTTACTATTTTAAATGGTTTACTCTTTATTAAAAACTTTCTTTTCATCTCCGTTTTGTGTATAATGTTTGATATTAAAGATTATGCGGATGATTCTAACAAGCAATTAAAAACATTTGTTGTGCGTGTAGGATTGAGAAAAACGATATTCTTTATTTTGCTACCACTAAGTATAATCGGTTTTGGTTTGTTTTTATCTTATGCGATGTTGCTAAATTTTTGTACTACTCGGATATTGTTTAATACAGTTCCCTTTGTTTTATTAATTTCTGTTGCTTATTCAATGTATAAACGAAAAAGTATTTTCTATTATCTATCTGTTATTGATGGCCTTATGATAATAAAGGCAGTATGTGGTATTTTGGGTATGATGATCATTTAACTCTTAATTTATGTCAACAATTCAATTAAAACATTTTTCAAATTGATTCTTTTATGAGCAGATATTTTTCCTACTTAAATACAGCAAAGCAAATCGTAAGTGATTATAATGGAACAATTCCACTTGCAGCCTGGTTAAAGAATTTTTTTTCTAATAGGAAACAAATGGGTAGCCGGGATAGGAGAGAGGTGGCGCAATTGGTATATCAATATTATCGTTTGGGTAATGCTTGTAAAAACGAAAATATTGATGAGCGATTTGCCATTTCAATTTTTTTATGTAATGGTAAATCCAATGAATTATTAAATCTTTTAAAACCTGAATGGAACCTGTCTATTGAATTACCTCTTAACGATAAAATGTCAATGGTTAAGGGCTTTGATTCTTTAAATATCTTTCCCCTCATAGAAGCTGTTGCGATTGAAAATGAATACAAAAACTCGTTTTGTAAAGCTCATTTATTTCAGCCTGATTTATATCTTCGTGTCAGACCCAATAAACTTGAAATAGTTATCAATAAACTTGAATTAAACAATATTAATTTTAGTCAGATTACTGCAACCTGTTTGGCATTGAATAATGCTACTAAAATAGACCAAATTCTTTTGTTAGATAAAGAAGTCGTAATTCAGGATTATACATCTCAAAAAGTTGCTGCTTTCATCCAAATAGTTAAAGAACAATTTAATGGTATAAATCAAACTTTAAAAGTATGGGATTGCTGTGCAGCAAGTGGTGGTAAGTCAATTCTTGCAACAGATGTTTTGGGTAAAATAGAGTTAACTGTTAGTGATATTCGTGATTCTATTATAAATAACTTAAGAAAACGTTTCGAGCGGGCAGGAATAGTCAAGTATCGATCAATTATTATTGATGCTTCTAAGGAGTTAAATTACTTCAAAAACCAAAAATTTGATTTAATTATCTGTGATGCACCCTGTAGTGGTAGTGGTACTTGGGGAAGGACACCCGAAAACTTAGTCTTCTTTAAAGAAGAACAAATTCTATTTTACTCAAACCTTCAAAAGTCGATTGCATCAAATGTTATTCCTTATTTAAGCAAGGGTGGTTGTTTCTTATATATTACTTGTTCAGTTTATCAAGTTGAAAATGAAGGGACTGTTAACTTTCTGTTGAAAGAGTTCCCACACTTATTATTACTAAAGCAAGAACTAATTGAAGGGTACACATTGGAAAAAGAAAAAAGGGCCGACAGTATGTTTGCAGCCCTTTTTAAAAATAGTTAATGGTATTAATTTAAAAAGTTGAATTCTTTAGGAGCAAGCCACGATAAATTAATCTCATCAGGAACCTTCATTCTTTCTGCTATCTTCTTATACCTGCTTGCAAGAGTACATAAATAATCCTGTGCCTTGTTTGCTCCATCCTTTAACCCAGTAAGAGAATCTATATTCCAAAGCGAAACTAAGTGTTCAATAATACTAGCATAATCCCAAGTTGTGTAAACTCCAATTTTTTGAGTGATTGCTGAGAAATCTAAAAATATGTTTGGATCTTTTCCTCCCTTTTCCATTAAAACTGCAGGCATAGTAATTTGCTTACGCATCATTTGTTCAAAAGCATGAATTGCTCCGTTTGGATCAATCTCAAATATTTGTGACATAAATGATTTGTATGCTTTTTCATGCCTAGCTTCATCTCCTGCGATAGTCTTACATATTCTTGAAAGGGTAGTGTCGCCTGCTTTATCTGCTAGTTTTCCTGTATTTACATGAGAAATTTTTGTGGCTCTCTCTTGAAACGATGTGTAAACCATTGCCTGATAAGGATCATGGTTTGTATTTGGATTAAACCCATTATAGATAAGTCTGTGAATGGTTTGTTCAACTGCCTTCATATCACATCTTCCAGACAAATAAAGGTATTTGTTTAATAAATCTCCATGACGATTTTCTTCGGCTGTCCATGCTCTCGACCATCTTACCCAAGCATTTGGGCTTGTCAAATCTCTTTCAGTATTCACCATTAAATTGAAATAGGTTTGATAGCTAGGAAGCGCTTCCTCTGTAATCATATTACCGACTAAAGAAGTAATAATTGTATCAGGGATGTTTGCTGCTCTTTCTCTTAGGGTCTTTATTTGATCAAAAGAATCATTTTTTGTAAGGTCAGGAAGAAAATCTGTTGGCTGCCAACAATCATCAGGATCCACAAGTGTAGAATCTATTGTTTCCGAAACAAATCCCTCAAGCATTCCAATCACTTCCATGTTTTTGGCAATCTCATTGCTTTCTTTATTTTGCATGTTATATTTTGTAAATAATTATAAAAAAGTAAATATAACCGCAGGAAGGTAGTTTAGTTCAAAATCTGTTTTCGATAATGGATTATATTTAATAGTTACGCTTCTTCCTATTTAAATATTTTTCGTTTATAATAAAACCCATCGATTTATTGTAAACCTTGCTTTCAACCCATGAAATAATATCTAGATAGGCAAAAGCTCTTGTTTCGAATCTACTTTTCTCATATTTTTTAATAGTCACAAGAAAATTCTCAAATTCTACTTTCATTTTCTTGGGTGATATATGAAATGAGCGTCTTAAAAATTTAAACATTTCTTCTTCAATGACAGTCAAATTTTGCATTTTTGCCATGAAACGGTAGACCGATTTAATAAGATATTCCATGATCTCGGTATTGCCTAATTCATAATGCGCCATCAAGTGCATTAGACGTGCGTAGCATTGTAAATCGTTCCTTAAGCCAACTTGGTCATTTATTATTTTTTGAAGATAGTCGATGCAGGTAGCATAGTCTCCATTTCCAAAATAAAGAGTAGCAAATTTGTAGTTGAATACCAGGATTCGGTGTCTATCCACAAAAACGGCATCTTCTTCAAGTGTTTCTTCTATTTTTTTAATTAATGAAAGACCTTCGCTGAAGGTGCCTAACATAAGATGTTGGTTAATTTTTGCACTATTTATATAAATAAAAGTATGTATTCTGAAATTATCATGCTGATTAGCCAATGGAGTAATGGCAAAATCTTCAAATTCTTTTAGTGTAATTTCAAACTGATGATAGTTTCTTAAATCAAAATGTGCATTTAATAAATTGTGCAATCCTTTAATATAGTGACCAATCTCTACTGTCTTCATGATGGTTTCTGACGAAAATAAATCCGCCCATTTTTGACTATAGCGGTAATACATCAAAAAGTCCTGCCTAATAAAAGCATACCAAACATAACATTGATAAGAATATAACTTTTCATAGAATCCTGCTTCTACTAAATGTGTCTCAGGAAAGTTTTCTTTGAAGAACAATTTTATATCTTTCTCATCTTCAACATTTCTTGCATGTCCATTTTTTACATACCATCCATATAATAGTAATGCGAGATTTGATAGCTTAGTTACTCTGCTGATGTGTTCACTCACAATCCATGCTTCTTCAGCTAGCTTAGTCGTTTTTTCTAAAGTACTACGAGTAATATGTAATGTTTCAATTTTTTTCTCTAAAGAAATAATCTGATTTAAAAAGCCAATCTTATAGTTTGCCCTAGCTATTTCTTTTGCACGTTCTAGTATCTTCAGGCTTTGAAGTTTTAAGCCCTTATCATATAAGATTCTAGCATAATCTAAAAACTCATTTAGTTGTAAATCTACGTTTTCTGCACTCTTCAAAAGCCTAAGGCTTGCTAGTATTTGTTTATATAAATGTGTTTTTAAGTTAGCAAGTTGAGGTTTTTCAATGTTTGGTAGTCGCCTTAGTAATATTTTTTCGTCATAATCATTCAATTTGTCAAGTGCATCAAAAAGTTGAATAACTTTTAAGTCTTCCTTACCTGAACTTCTTTTTATATATAGCTTAAAATGTCTCTTTTCAGACTTCTCAAGTGAGTGTATAAGTTGAAATAATATATCTGTTGATCGGTTGGGCATCATAATTAAATTTTTTAAAAAGTCAATGCCAAAATGGGTTTCAACTAAAACATCCTATTTTTGAAATCAACAAAATCAATAAAAGTTCTCTTGAAATACTTCTCTGTTGTTTCTACATTTGTGTAACAAAACAAAAAAAAGTTCTAATAACAAGCAATCGTTAGAATAGCAAGTATCGGGAGAGGTCAATTATCAAAGAAACTAAACTACTTGTAGTTTTAAAAATATTTTAAGAATTTTCATATGGCAAGCAATCGTTAGAGGTCGTCCTGTTTCTACAGGAGGACCCTTTTTTTGTTGTGCAAATATAGCCTATGTCTCAATTTTAAACAACATTCAATTCTTAAATTTTCAAGAAAATTTTAATTTAGGGAACTTCAATTTATAATTTTATTTTTTGATTTTAACGTATCCTATATATTATGTATTATTTTTCATTCTTTTCTGATTGGTGATTTTATTTTTTTAAACATTTTGTGGTACTATACTCAATTTATAGGTTAATAATTTGAAAAAAAAAGTTGTGTTTTTCACATTGTATAAATCAATTATTCTCATGTAATTAATTTCTTTTACATTTGTCTAATTTGAAATTGAGATTTTATAGAATGGAGATGCTGTCAGACAATCAAACTAATACTGTTTTGAATTTGAATTTATTAAATGAGAGAGTTAACAAGTTTACAAGAGCGGAGGAATTAAAGTCCGTTGGGATGTATCCTTATTTTAGGGTTATTGAATCAGATCAGGATACGGTTGTAGTCATTAATGGTAAAAAAGTATTAATGTTTGGGTCAAACAGTTATTTGGGTTTGACCAATCATCCTGAAATAAAAAAAGCTACGATTGATGCTGTAAATAAGTATGGTTCAGGTTGTGCTGGTTCTAGGTTTTTAAACGGGACACTTGATATACATATTCAACTTGAGGAAGAATTAGCCGAATTTGTTGGAAAAGAAGCTGCCCTCGTATTCAGTACTGGTTTCCAGGTGAATATTGGAGTTATTCCTGCATTGCTTTCACGTAATGATTATTTAATTCTTGATGAACTTGATCATGCCTGTATTCTTGAGGCTAGCAGATTGACTTTTGCTAAAACAATGAAATATAAGCACAATGACATGGCTTCGCTTGAAAAGGTTTTGCAAAATTGTGAGCCTGATAGAATAAAACTTATTGCTTCGGATGGGATTTTTAGTATGGATGGCGATATCGCAAATCTTCCAGGAATTGTTGCTCTTGCAAAAAAATATAATGCGAGTATCATGATGGATGATGCCCATTCATTAGGTGTAATTGGTCAAAATGGAAGAGGTACTGCCGATCATTTTGGTTTAACGGATGATGTTGATTTAATTATGGGTACGTTTAGTAAGTCATTAGCTTCTATAGGTGGGTTTATTGCTGCAAACAATTCTGTTATTGAATATCTTAAACATCATGCTCGTTCGCTTATTTTTAGTGCAAGTATCTCTCCTGCTTCTACTGCTAGCGTTTTAGCTGCTCTGAAAATTATTAAAAAAGAGCCTGAAAGAATTGATAAACTTTGGGATTTAACTAATTATACAATAAAAAGTTTAAAGGAACTTGGTTTTGATACAGGTGTTTCTTGTACCCCGATTGTCCCTATTTATATTCGGGATGATTTGAAGACTTTCCAACTCTCTAAAATGCTTCTTGATGAAGGCGTTTTTGTAAATCCTGTAACATCTCCTGCTGTTGCTAAAGATGATACTTTAATTAGATTTAGTTTAATGGCTACGCATACTAAAGAGCAAATTGATGAGGCTTTAGGAAAGATTTATTCATTGTCAAAAAAGTTGGATATTTTATAGTTCAAAAACATTAAACAACAAAAAACAAATTGTCGATGAGTATTCAAATCAAGGAAGTGCTTACAAAAGCACAGATGAAGGCTTTTATTCATTTTACAGATACCCTTTACAAAAATCATCCTTATTATGTTCCACCCTTAAGCTTTGATGAAGCGGCTACTTTGGATAGGAAAAAGAATCCAGCCTTCGATTATTGCGAAGCACGTTATTGGTTAGCTTATAAAGGCAGTAAAGTTGTAGGTCGTATAGCAGGAATTATAAATAATTCTTACATTAAAAAATGGGAAAATAAATATATTCGTTTTGGATGGGTTGATTTTGAAGATGACGAAGAAATAAGTCGTCTTTTGATTGAACAAGTTCAGAATTGGGCTAAGGAAAAGGGATTAGAAGCAATTCATGGTCCACTTGGCTTTACAGATTTAGATCATGAGGGAACGCTTATTGAAGGTTTTGATCAATTAGGAACACTTGCATCTATCTATAATTATCCTTATTATCCTAGGCATTTTGAAAAGCTTGGTTTTGTTAAGGATACTGATTGGGTAGAATATAAAATACAAATTGAAAAGCAAGTCCCTGAAAAGTTTACAAGAATCGCTGCTGTTGTTGAGCGAAGGTTGAAATTAAAGGTTATAAAGGCTAAGAAGCCGAAGGAGATTCTACCTTATGGTACTGCTATTTTTGAATTGATTAATGATGCATATTCCGATTTATACGGAGTAACTCCATTAACACAACGCCAAATGGAGTATTACACAAAGATGTACTTCTCCTTTATGAAAGTTGAGTTTGTAACTATCATAGTTGATAGCGAAGGTAAATTAGCTGCCTTTGGTATCACAATGCCTTCATTGTCGAAAGCGTTACAAAAGAATAAGGGTAAATTATTGCCTTTTGGTTTTATTCCGATACTTCAGGCGATGAAGAAAAATAATATGGCCGATTTGTTAATGGTAGCCATCAGAAAGGATTTACAAGGTAAAGGTGTCAATGCTATGCTTATGAAAGAAACTTACGAATCTTACGTTAAACATGGTGTTGAAATTGTAGAATCTAATCACGAATTAGAGGACAATACAAAGGTTCAATCTATGTGGGAAGATTTTACTGCCGTTCAACATAAGCGTCGCAGGTGTTATATTAAAAAGTTTTAACACAAACAAAATGTATAATAAATGGTTGGTAGTTACATGTGCAAAAAAGTTGCCGGTAATTATCAACCATTTTTCTTTTCAATAATACTTTAGCATTAAGTTATGAAGCCGAATCTTTTAATTACAGGAGCAAGTGGATTTATTGGTAGTCATTTGATAGAAGAAGCCTTGACTCAGGATTACCATGTTTTTGCCGCAATACGAAAAAGTAGTCAGTTGATTGTGCCTAATCATACAGATATTCAAATTATTTATCTCGATTATAGCCAAACAGAACTTTTAGCTTCACAACTAGTAAATTTGAAAAGTGAGTTCGGTCGGTTTGAATATGTAATTCATAATGCAGGGATTACTAGGGCAAATAATGTAGAAGACTTTAATGAAGTAAACAATAAATTACCGCAAAGGCTTGTACAAGCTTTAATTATTGCGGAGAATATTCCTGATAAATTTGTTTTAGTGAGTTCTATGGCAGCCTTTGGACCAGGCGATAAGAAGTCAAAGAAACCAATTTCAGTTACACAAACAATGAATCCAATTAGCAGTTATGGTGAGAGTAAAAAGGCCGTTTCAACCTATTTTAAAACTAAATGTACAATTCCCTATTCAATTGTGTATCCTACGGCAGTTTATGGGCCTAAGGACAAGGATTTTATCGAATTTGTCCGGTTAATTAATAAAGGGGTCGAGCCTTATTTGGGTTTGTATCGTCAGTTATTATCAATGGTTCATGTAAGCGATTTAAGTTATTCCATTGTGGGATTATTGCGAAAGGGGAGAAGCGGGGAACAATATATTGTGAGTGATAATAAAAACTATGATAAAAAGGAGTTAGGTTTTATTGTGAAGAATATTTTGAAAAAGAAAACCCTGAAGCTTTTTATTCCCGTTACACCTGTTCTTTGGATAGCGGCTTTTATTGAATTTCTTTATAAGATTTTTGCTCCCCAAAAAACGCCTTTATTAACTAAAGAAAAGATAAATGAAATTAGTGCAGCTAATTGGAGTTGCGATGCAAACGATATTTGGAATGTATTAGGGACAGTTCCTAAATATGATTTGCAGAGTGGGATGGAACAAACAATTGGATGGTATAAAAGTAATGGGCTATTATAAAAAGTGCATTTTTATTAGTTTGAGTTTCTCTAATAATATGTGCTTATTTTAAAGAGGTTAACGCATAAAGTAGGTTTGATATAATGGAAAACCTTAAAGTAATAGCCATTTAATATAATAATTAAATGGCTATTATTAATTTAAAATCAATAACTTAGTTCATTGAAATTGTAATTGGAGTAGCAACACTTAAAGCACTAACACCATTTGAGTTTCCTGAAAATGCGTACGCATTATATTCAGTATTTACCTTTAAATTAGTAAATGTCTTTACTCTTTGTTGCGATACATCAAAAATTATTGTAGGATTTGTTCCTGCAGGCAAAATTAATACACCGTTTATGAATGAGGTACCCTCAGGTAATAAATTAGCTTCAATTAATAGGATGCCATAATAGTTTGCACCTTCAACTTTATGGTATTCAATTTTTTGTACACCTGTAGCCATCCGTTGCGTTCTATAAAAATGTGCCACTTCAAGGGTTGTTATCCCACCTGTAATTACATTATTTTCGTGAAATCCAGAAAGTTGTGCCATTTCTGAACTTAAATTTGGTAGCAAATTAAGATAACTGTGCAACGAGTCGAGCATTCCTAAAATTATATTCCTTGCTGTAATAAGCGGACCTTTCATTCCTTTACCACCCGAAATATAATCTGAACTTGCTTTATTGTATTTTTCTACAGCCTCCAAAAAATTAACTTTCGTTACAGGGGGTAATAAAAAAATTAATACATACGCATACAGGCCGTTTGAGATGCCAGTAAGAAACTTTGCAAATGTGGGCTTATCCATATAAGGATAGTCCTTTAAGACGGAAACTTTCATAATTAAACAATTTATTTGTTAATAATAATGCAAAGTTAGATTGTATATACAAATAATAAATAATTATTTGTGGTTCAAATACCTTATTAATTGGTTTTCAAATATTTTTTTTCACTTTAAAATCATCATTTATTTTAATATAAGCCGCTGTTGCTTATCAATTTGTACCTAATCTGCTCTCTTTTTTTGATTAGTTTTTAGGCTAATTTAGTTGATAACTCTTCCCATTGTTTTAGCATTGAGTGCAGTATTACTAAATAAGCGTTCCCTTATTTAGTGAAAAATAAAAAGAGTCATGTTTTGTTTAAACAGGGTAATGTTTTCACTAAACATGACTCTGTTTTGAAATAAAACTTCAATGTTTTGTCAAAACATTACCGTTTTGTATGGTTTCAATGCCAAGGTAGGGGGATGAATTGGAGTGTAACAGTGGAAAACAGTAATGTTTAGTGAAAACATTACCCTGTTTTGAAAAAAAACTTCATTGTTTGCGCAAAACATTACTCTTTTTATTTTTTTCATGATAATGTTTAAAATAGACTTGATAAAGCATATTAAAAATGAGTTTTTCTTTTATGTAAACATTAAGGTTTTCCATTGTAACAGGGTGATATTTAATAAAATAATGGTGAAATTGTCAAAAGATAATTTGGTATTAATGCTCTTGCTTCCATACTTTTTGCACTTTTTTTAAAGCGGCTATTAAAATATTATTATGATAAAGGATATTCAGGCTAAAAATGAATCCATAAAAATAAATGACAAGGAAGTTGCTGTATCAAAAGTACATTTTCGAGCATCTGTTTTGAGCAATTAACAAAGAAGGTGACAGCTAATCCTAAACTTAACTACACCAATTGTAGTTTAAAAATTTTAAAACATTCATAACTCTTAAGTCACTATTATTTTAAAATTGCGTTTCCTTTGGCAGCACATTTGCGGCATCTTGGTTCGTACATTTCCTTTTCACCTACTAATATCTGCCCCGATTGTTCGGTCTTTCGGTACGAAATAGATGCAATATTTCCGCAGCCAACACAAATAGCATGAAGCTTCGTAATGTAATCTGCAACTGCAAGTAAACTTGGCATTGGTCCAAAGGGTTGTCCAAGATAGTCCATATCAAGTCCTGCAACAATGACTCTGATCCCTTTTTGGGCAAGTGTTTGACATACATTAACAATCTCTGCATCAAAAAATTGAGCCTCATCAATTCCAACTACATCTACATCATTTGCCATCAAAAGTATGGTTTGAGAATTGTCGATTGGTGTCGATAATATTGCATTAGAATCATGACTAACAACACGTATTTCATCGTAACGAGTGTCGATAGAAGGCTTGAAAATTTCTACTTTCAAGTTAGCAATTTTCACCCGTTTTAATCTACGAATGAGCTCCTCAGTCTTCCCACTAAACATGCTACCACAGATAACTTCAATCCATCCACTTTTTTCTCCGCTTAAATTTGGCTCAATAAACATAATGATGCAATATTTTGTCTTAAAATTCGTTATATAATAGAACTTTTTATTTTGGCGTCAAAAATATCTTTATATAATGGAAAGAGTAGAATTAATTATTAAGAAATTACAACAACTTATTAACGATAACGCTAATACTGATGTTTTATTAACAGTTTCTCAAATGCTAGTTGCTCAACTTGAGGAGTTACAAACAGAAACCAATAAATCTGTTTCAGTAATTTTACCTAGGCATCCTGAAGTAATTACAGAGGTGCCAATTAAAAAAAGCGAACCGTTACCAACCATAATTGCAGCAACGGATGTTCCTTCATTAGTTTCGTCTGTTATTTTGGAAGAAATTAATAAGGAAGTGAAAGAAGAACCCGTTCATTTTTCGCTTGAGGCACAAAAACAAGAAGATGAAAATGAAAATGAGGTGTTTGATTATGAGCCATCGATAAAGGAAGATTATTTTGAAACGATTATTGCAAAAGGAGAAAAAGAGGATTCATTGGGAAATTTTCCTGAGATGAATTATGAAGAAATTTCTAATCCTCCTATTTTTGCCCAAAAAGATAGGTTTAGTTTTTTTAATGAACCACTTAAAGTTGAAACCCAAGAAATATTAACAGAAGCGGAAGTTGCCTTAGAAGAACCACAAAAGGAATATGTTTTAGAAATTCCTGATGAATTGGCTATTCAAATGGGGGTTCAACCTAAACCTCCGATGTCTGTTTCTCCTAATGATTTTATATTTGAAGAATTTACTCGGATTCCTACGCTCGATTTAAATGAAAAATCGAATGAAAAATTGAATGAAAACGAAGTTCGGAATTCGAATAATTTAGATGAAGAAATAAATAATAAATTTAAAGAACACAAAATTGAAGTAGCTCATTTATTGGAAAATACACATATTAAAGATTTGAAGAAGGCAATTTCAATTAATGAGCGTTATGTATTCATAAATGATTTATTTAAGGGCGATGAACATCTTTTTGAAAGAAGTGTTAAGCATATTCAAAGCTTTAGTATTTTACCTGAAGCTACGTTTTGGATAGAAAGAGAATTAAAAATTCCACTTCAATGGTCAGCAAAAAATGAAGTGGTTCAATTATTTGATCAGTTAGTTAAGAGACGTTTTACTTAGGATATAAAAAGAAGCAAAAACAACCTTCATTTAGTTTCAATTTTACCGTACAAGAATGAAAGAATACATTGGAGAAGAGTGGAAAGAAATTGTGTTTGACTTTGAATACACAAATGAATCGCGTTTTGAAATTTCCAATCATGGACGTATTCGTTCTTTTAATAAATCATCGAATGGAAATATTTTAAAGGGCTCAATGGTAAATGGATATCGGATAATTGGTTTGAAATTTTTTAAACAAAGAGATCCTAAAATACAGCTTCAGCTTGATACAATGCAAGAACAAGTTTCGAAATTGTCTAAGCAGTTGACATTAATGAAAAAAAAAGGAGAAAACCAATCTAAAATAGATGATACTACAACACTTCTTGTTTCTTTACAAAAAAATTTGAAGAAAAAGTATGCAGATGAAACTCTTTCAAGAACTATTTATTGGCGACAATTAGTACATCGTGTTGTTGCCGAATACTTTATTTTAAAGCCATCTGAAAAACACACCCTTGTTGCACATCTTGATTATGAAAAGTTGAATAATAAAGCAAGTAATTTGGTTTGGATGACTCCTGAAGAAAATTATATACATCAACAAGGTAGTCCTTACGTTATAAAGGATAAAGCGGGTAGAAAGGGGGTAATTAGACTACACTCTAAAGCAATGAAATTAACTGTTACAAGAGTGATGTTGTTAAAGAAAATGCTTAATGAAGGTAAGCCGATGAAAGAATTGGTTAGGTTCTTTAAAGTTACTGAGACGCAAATACTACGCATTAAACGAGGCGAAAACTGGAAAGACGTGGAACCTGCACCATAAAATGTTCTTATTTAATTTTTTCATTTTCCCGTTTAGGTTATCTCAAAAACGGCTTACTGATGAGTAAGTAACCGTCCTTAAATGATTTTAATGTATCGAGGTATCGGTGCAAAGAAATATCTTCAAGCCGCACAATTGCTTTATAGTCAAACTCATTGGTAAACCAAACAATGTAGTTCGTGCCACTACCACAATAGTCTGAAAGTTTGGTTGTATGGGCCGTTTCTGGAAGATTAGTTGCATTCCTGCTACTGTAAAAATAAACTGCGTCTGCTGCATTTGAATAAATTGGAATCTCGCTCGATAAGTTTGTGTCCACTTGTTTTTTGTCTGTTAGAAACTGAACTATATTACTTTCTTGCCAACTCTTTTCTGTATATCCGGGAATTCCACTTTCTTTTGTTTCATCAAATAGTGTAACACAATATTCTAATTGACCATACTCGAAAAATATGGTTGTTATAGTTACTATTCCCACAATCATATATTTTAGATAGATTGTCCTCCTTATCATAGATAAGGAATTGGGAATAAATAAGGTAATACTGATTAAAAACGGTACAAATGCAGGGGATAATAGCCTATTGTTGATTGGTTCGTATTTAGAAAGTGTTGAACTAAGGATGATGAACCCAAAATAGAAAAAACAGAATAGGGTAGTAATTAATTCGATGGAAGAAAACGTTTTGTTTAGAAGCAACTTCCATAGAATGATTCCTAATAAAAGGCTCATGACAGAAATGCCAAGCAGAAGTCCAAGATATTTAAATGTGATTATCAGATGAAACCACTGTAAAATTGTATTTCCAACATAATCAATATTTGCAAAAAATGACGTTTCACTTTTTTGTCTTATTCCTGCCATTGAACCACTAAGAAAGTTATTACGGATAATATTTAGTACAATTATCGAACTGCTAAGCATAAAATAGATGGAGCAATCTCTCAATTTCTTTTTTATTGTAAAACTATTTTGTAAGGCAATAATTGCAAGCCCTGTTCCAATAATACTGATTCCGGCAATTCTAACATCGCAAGCAATTGCTGATATTAAGGCAACAATTAATAAATTAGCTATTGTTGGTATTTGAAGATATCGGTAGATTAAAAGAACGAAAACTGGTATTAATACAATAAATAAGGTTTCACTCCAAAGCATCGTATACACGTCAAGCATTGACGCACTTATTGGTATACTTATTAAGATAATTAATTTGTAGAGCCAAAAAGTATTCTTGTTTTTGAATTTATCAATTATTAAACCATAAAAAAAGACAAGCGAGATCATTAAGGTGGCATTAATAACTTTAGCTATTGTTAGTAAGTTACAACCTGTAAGTTTTAGGATGAAGCCAAGAAAAAGGGGATATCCTGCAGGAAAAAGAACAAGCGGTGAATTATTATAATCGGTGATGCCTTTTCCGGAAGCTATATTTTTTGCTGTAGCGAGATATGAAACAGAATCGGGTGATATACCGATGCCATTAAAGCTAATTAATAGGTAAAAAAGAGTACCTCCTAATCCTGCTATGATAGAAGTTTGAATGAGTGATTTATAAGTCTGTTTTTGTTGTTTTTGATGCATAAAAATGTGTTTTAGAACAACCATACCAAACATAAATCATCAAAGAAAAGAAAATTTGGAACTAGGTCTATAATTGATTCTTCCAATAAGATTTTTGCAACCATATTTCCATTGATATTTTGGTGCCATTGTTCAATTTTTATCATGTCATTGAATTCTAAATTTCCTTGTCCCCACCATTTATAAATAGCTTCTTTAGCTGACCAAATTAATGTAAGCGTCTGAATATTCGAAAGAAACAGTGCATTTAATGCTTCAGTACTTTCAAGAGCGTTAGATTTTAAATTAGGCTGATTTAAATTCATCAACTGATTAATTTCCTCTTGATGTAAAAAACGATGAGCAACTTTTGCAACTGTACTTCTTTTGTGCTCAATATCAATACCTACTTGGTTTGTTTTACTGACAATTGCAGCAGCGTAATTGCCACTATGAGATATAGAAAATTGGTAACTATTATCCTCTAAATAGGGTTTCCCTGAAGGGGAGATTCGTATTAAATTGAAAGGGAAATCAGCATATAAGTAATGTAATAAATAGCGACCTGCAAGATGCTGAAGACGTTTTTGTGCATGAGAAATTGGATATTGAAGTTTTGCTACTTGGCCAAAAAATGACTCGCTCTCTTCAATATTCCATACTGCAATTTTTGTGTCGGACGAAATTTCTCTATAATAGAATAATGCCATTAATTATGCGTTATTGATGAGCAATAAAGCACAAATATTGCCTTTTTTGTTATCAAATCAATTTTTAAGATAAATTACAATTGACAATATGCAAAATTTTAAACCAGATTATAATCTTTACTCAGGTGTTTTTACCATTGGTTTACCCCATTTTCTTTAGAACGAAGGGCGCGTAATTATAATTTATAATTACGCGCCCTTCTATTTATTTCATTAAAAAATTTAGTCTTCCTTGTTGTCTAAAAGTTTACTTTGTTGTAAACCTATTAATATGTAATTATATTTTGCTTTTTAGTTCAATAACTAAAGTGCAATTATTGGACATTGAATAATTACCTAAGTAGGTCGGCTAATGCTAGAATTTCCTGTTGCTTTGCGAAATCTGTTGGTTTATCATAACAATTACTTAGTTCTTCCAAAAGTATTCGAATCATTTTCTTATGGCTTAGTGGTTTAAAATAGCCAGGATTAGGAGAGGCTTTCATCTTCTTTAAATAATTTTCTACATCTAAATGTGCGTATGCTTGACCGTTAGTTCCATCTACATAAAACTGAATCTTTTTTTGTTCTGTCATTTCATTTGAACAATTGATACTATCCGAATTGTAATAGGCTAATAGGAAATGTTTGGGTATGTTTATTACTTTGGCATTGATTTCGAGCAATTCGCACATAATCTGATAAAATATACCATTTGAAAGCGCATTTCCTTTTTTATAATCTAAAACTTTATTTAGGAAGAAATCATCTTTTGAGTTGTAATCAACTTCATTTCCTCGCAGATTATAATAGTTATACATCATGCTACTTAAAACATTTGCTTGTTCAAGTGGGGTAAGAAAGTTGTTGAGTTCTAGCCAAACATCCCTCCTTATTTTTTCTATGTCCTTTAAAATCTTTTGAGTTTGTAAATTTGGATATTCGTATTTAGCCACAAGTAAGGCACCTGTTAAGAGATTATTGTCGGGCGAATCTCTCCATTCGATTATGCTTTCTACAAGTTCCGAATAATTTAATTGATGGATAATGCTTCCAATTCTATATTGTACATCTTCACATAAAGAGTTTTCCCATAAGTATTCAAGATTTGGAATAATTTCTTTGCCGTAACTCAATATTTTTTCAGTTACAGTTTCATAAACTTCCTGATCGGGGTCATCGATGAGTGTAAACAGCGCTTTTATTTCGGAAGTGTAATTCATAGATGCCCAATAAGTTTTTAATATTTAAATTTTGTTAATTGCTTTCAATATTCCTCTATATTAAAACGTAAAATCAATTCTATTATTATTCAAAATGGAATAATAGTTATTAGACTTTGTGGATATGTGCGTGTTTTTGCGAATCCAAATACACTATTGTTGAGTTATTCACATCTTTAAAGAATAGTAATGAGGTAATATTTTTTCAGTAATTATTAGGAAATTGATAATAATAATAAGTTTTAAGTGGTATAAACTTATGAAATAGAGTGAGTATTATATATTCAATCGCACAGAGAATTAGTTGATGAAGATGATTTTAATAGTTATAGTTTGATTGATGTTAGTTATGTGAATGGAAAGGATAATTATAGAAATTTACTTCTTGCTTTTTAATTAAGGAAATCTATTGTTAACTGAGTAATAAATATTTACACATACGGCAGATTACATTATTTTTACCGCAATCTTTTAAGAAATAAATATTATTACATGAGCTTTTTTGGAAAATTATTTGGTAGAAAAGAGAAGGAGACCCTAGATGAAGGATTAAATAAAACAAAAGAAGGTTTTTTATCAAAAATATCTAAAGCAATTATAGGAAAAAGTACAGTTGATACTGAAGTACTAGATAATTTGGAGGAAGCATTAGTAAGTGCAGATGTAGGAATTGATACAACTATTCAAATTATTGAACGAATAGAAAAGCGAGTTGAAAAAGATAAATATATAGGTACTAGTGAGCTAAATAGGATTTTACAGGAAGAGATTGAAGCTATTTTGGTTAATGCATCTGACGAGTCCTACAAAGATTTTGAATTACCTGCAAATAAAAGGCCTTACATCATATTAGTAGTTGGCGTAAATGGTGTTGGAAAAACGACAACAATTGGTAAACTTGCACACAACTATAAAAAAGCTGGATATAATGTTCTACTTGGTGCTGCTGATACTTTTAGGGCAGCAGCTGTTGATCAATTGACTATTTGGAGTGATAGGGTAGGAGTGCCAATTGTAAAGCAGGCAATGGGTAGCGATCCTAGTGCGGTTGCATTTGATACTGTAAAGAGTGCAATTTCGAAGGGAAGCGATATTGTAATTATTGATACTGCGGGAAGACTTCACAATAAGGCCTATTTAATGGATGAATTGACGAAAATAAAACGTGTTATAAAGAAAATAATTCCTGATGCACCACACGAAGTAATGCTTGTATTAGACGGTTCGACAGGACAAAACGCTTTGGAACAAGCCAAACAATTTACTGCAGCCACCGATGTGAATAGTTTAACTATTACCAAATTAGATGGAACAGCAAAGGGTGGCGTTGTTTTGGCAATCGCCAATCAATTTAAAATTCCTGTGAAGTTTATTGGTGTAGGTGAAAAAATTGACGACTTACTTGTCTTCGATAAACACGAATTTGTAGATAGTCTATTTAAATTATAAATCGTTCATTTAATTCTATTTTATTAAGAGATTCTCGGCTTTTTAACAAAAGGAACTTTTATGTCTTTTACAGATTCCTTTCTTAACAGTAGCATCGGAATAACTACTCCTACCGAAAGACTAATTAAGATGAATAATACTTTTAATCCATAATTAATTGTTTCGAGCAATACTGTGTTGTAAGTAGGTGATTTTACATTTCCTGTTAATGCAATCAAACCTAAAATCATCCTGTAGGCAAATATTCCTGGAATCATTGGAATTACAGCGGGTATGTAAAATATTAATGGTGGTGTATGTTTGTGATGCGCCGCAGGAATGCTAAGAAATCCAATTGCAATTGCGCCAATCAGAGAGGCTAAAGCAATATTTGCCCCAAAATGAAGTAGTAAGAATTTTAGTAGAACACCAATTCCTCCAAATAGAAATATGTGAAATAAACTACGGGCAGGAACATTAAATAATGCAGCGAAGCCAATAGCAGCAATTCCACCCCATATTGACTTATATAATATCGTTAATATCCAAACTTTATTTAGAAATATCCAATCCATATTTTTAAAATTGATAAATTAATGCAGTAGTTAAAATGCCTAATGCGATAGAGAATGAGATTAAAAAGGCAACAAAGCCACGTGTAATTCCGTTTTGTACATTACCATCCATAATGTCTGAGAATGCATTGATAAGAGGTACACCTGGAATCAAAAATAAGACTGATGTTACAAAAGCATGATTTTGACTGTCACTTAATCCAAGTTTAGAAGCAGCACCCGCTATAAGTGAGGCAGAAAGTGCTGCAAAAAAAACAGAAACATAGGGATTAAAATGCGCTTTGATAGATTCCTGACGAACAAATAGTCCAATGAACGATGCCACAAAAGTAAAGGCTAGATCAGTATGACTGCCGTCGGCTAAAAAGCAAAATCCGGATCCGGCTAATCCAACCATTGTCAATACTTGCCATCTTGGAAATCGGGCTAGCTGCTCTAATCTATCTAATTCTTCATGAATTTCGTGTAAAGTCCATTGTTCTTCCACAAGACTCCAACTCATTTTACTGATACCAGAAATTGTTCTAAAGTTAATAATATGATGAGGTATAACTCTGACAACAGTAAAAACTGAAGATCCGTTCTCATCAAGCATTGTCAACATCATTGCCCTTTGGCTTATTTGTAGATGAATTGAATAGCCAAATGCTTCAGCTATTCTACTTACTGTAGTTCTGACTCTGCCTGTATTTGCACCTGCACTCATCAGTAAAGTCCCTGTTTTGAGAATGACATCAGCCATCTCTTTTCTTTCAACCTCTTCTGGACTTGTTCTTAATCCATCCATAATTTATTTGATTAATTAAAAATTGTGTGTTTGGGCGAATAAACAAAAATATTCGCAATAATTGTTTATTCAATTGCTTTGTGCATAAGGAAAGTTGTATAATATGGGATTCGCTAATGGTTTCAATAGAATGGTTTTTACGCTAATGTATATAATTTCTATTACTTAAAAATGAATACATTTTCACATAACAGAAAATTATTAAAAAGAGTAGATTATTCTTTCAAGTAATTGTATCATCAGATATTTTAACTCTTTTTTGCTCTTAAATCAGGGGTATAATAGAAGAACCATCTAAATGTATGATTTTGATCAAAGTAATTTACTGTTGATTTTTGTTGATCTAGAAGCATGTAGCCTAAGTCGAAACTAAGGCGTTTATTGATCATTTGTTTTATCCCCAAAAAAACTCTGTTTTGCTCAAAAACATTAAAAACTACTTCTTTTCCGGTTTGAACACATAATTCATCTGATAAAACTACAGAGGGATAATATGGGTTTTTAGAAACAGGTATAGTAAAGCTTAGCAAATATCTAATTCTGTCTGTAAACTTATTCGTATGTGTGCTAGTATCCTTGGCTATTTTTTCTTGCCATCTTTGTTCATTTCTCAATCTTTGAAGCATAGATATTTTACCAATTTTGGATGTCATTTGAACTTGCTCATAAATCCTGTTCTCATTAGCATATGTATGCCAACCTGCAATAGTAGGTGCTAACCACATGTGGGCATAACCGATGGTGAATGTGATATTGTCCTGTAACCAATAATTGACGCCTGCTCTTGCAAAATAAAAATTTGGACTTGCAAATATGTTGTTTGCACGATAATGTAAATCTCCCACCATCCCCCATTTATTAGAGAATCTAGCAGTGGTATTTAAGCTTGTCCAAGATTGTGTTTGATTATTTACGATTCTTTGTGTTTGTGCTTCGCTTGATAATGTAAAAAGAATGATAAGCAATATAGCTAAGGTGCTATATTTAATAAGAATATTTTTCATGTTGAAATGTTTATTTTAACTAAGTAAAGTTGAAACCAAAAATGTTTCAACTTTACTTAGTTATGAAAAAAGTAATACAAGTAATTGTGCGCCAATAATGCGCAGAATCATTGTTAGTGGATAAACCGTAGCATAAGTTGCGGAAGGAATATCTGAATTTGCCATTTTTAATGCAAAAGCTAGTGCGGGAGGGTCGGTTGAAGCACCTGCAAGTAAACCGCATATTTCGAAATAAGTCTTTTTGAAAAATTTATTGGCAATTACCCCAACAATTAGCAATGGAATCATCGTAATACAAATGCCCATCCAAATCCAGTTCCAGCCACTTCCATCAGAAAACGCCGAAGATAAATTATGTCCACTCCCTAGGCCTACACCTGCAAGGAATAATGCTATGCCCAATTCTCTAATCATTAAATTGGCACTATTAGTAGTATAATTATTCAAGTACATATAACTACCATATCGGCTAAGTAATAGCGCAACGATTAATGGTCCTCCTGCCATTCCAATTTTAACGGCAACAGGCATATTTGCTATCTGAAAAGGAATACTACCTAATACTACTCCTAGTGCAATACCAATAAAAATGGGGGCCAAATCTGGAACATCAAGACGTTTTAAGGAATTTCCAAGTGCTTTAGTTACTCTTTCAACTCCCTCTTCTGTACCCACAACTTTTACCATATCTCCCAATTGTAGATAAATATTACCATTAGTAACCATCTCAATTCCTGCTCTGTTTAGTCGGGTAAGTGTAAAATCGTGCTGATGCATTTCATCTAAGTCGCCTAGTCTTTTATGCGTTACTTCTTGACGGGTAACAATAATTTGTCGAGAAATAAGGTTACTATCAGGTGCATTTTTTAGGTTAATATTGGTAGGTGACCCGATTACAATTTTAACCTTATCTACCTGTGTTTTTGATGTTAATACTAATAAAACATCGCCTTCTGCCAATATGATATCAGGAGTAGGAGTAATGACTTCACCGTGATGAAGCATTCTAGATACTACAATAGGTTCGTGAAGTAGTTCAAATATTCTTCTTAATGGTTGACCAAATAATTGATGGTTTTCCAAATTTAAATGAATAGAAACAGGCTTTCCAGAACGTAATACATCTAATTTTCTATGCCTTTCTTTTTCTTTTTCAATATTTATACCTAATAGTTTGCGTAATATAATTAATGAAAAAATAATTCCAAATACACCAAAGGGGTATGCAACTGCATAAGCCAATGTAATTGTTGAATTATCCGTACCGACAATATGTAAATCTTTAAAGGCAGCTTGTGCTGCTCCAAGTCCAGGGGTATTTGTAACAGCACCACTCATCACACCTGCCAAAATTGCAATATGATTACCTGTTACAAAATGAAGCGAAATAGTTATGCCAATGCCTAATAAGACAACAGACGCAGCTAACACATTATTAATCGCTGCTTTTTGTTTTAATGAAGCAAAAAAACCTGGGCCTACTTGAAGTCCTATTGAGTAAACAAATAAGATAAGACCAAAATCTCGAAGGAAGTGTTCAATTTCTTTGTTAACAGTAACGCCAATATAGGATAATAAAATACCTATAAATAGTACCCATGTAACACCAAATGAAACACCGAATAATTTAACTCTCCCCATCCAAATACCAAATGCAATGGTTATGGCATAAATTAATACGGTTTGTGCTACCGATTCTTGTGTAAATAAATCAATCAACCAATTCATATAAATAGTTTCAGAATTAACATAAAAAAAGGGAACAAGCAAATGGCCTGTCCCCCTTTTGTATTTTGTTTATTAATGGTGTTCTGGCTCAAGTGCCCAATGTTCAGGAGAACGCCATAATGCAGATAAAAGTAATTCTCTCATGAAATAGAATTCTTTAGGAAGTTTATCATACAATTTTGCAAATAATTCTTCATGAGAAAGCAATTCTTGTTTCCAAGGTTCTCTATCAATTGTCATAATTTTTGCAAAATCATCTTTGCTAAAGCCTTCAACTCCAGTCCAATCCATGTCTTCAAAGCGTGGCATCCATCCAATTGGACTTTCTACTGCTCCTGCACCACCATGTACACGTTGAACGATCCATTTAAGTACACGCATGTTTTCGCCAAAACCTGGCCATAAGAATTGACCTTTTTCATCTTTTCTAAACCAGTTAACACTAAATATACGAGGCGCATTTGCTAAATCACGACCAAAATCTAACCAATGATTTACATAATCACCCATATGATAACCCATAAATGGTAACATCGCAAATGGGTCACGTCTTACTTTTCCAATTTCACCAAATGCAGCAGCTGTCATTTCACTACCCATTGTTGCGGCAGTATATACACCAAAGTTCCAGTTGAAAGATTGACAAACCAATGGTACAGCAGTACTTCTTCTTCCACCAAATATGAAGGCTTCTACAGGTACACCATTCGGATTATCCCATTCGCTGTCAATTGCAGGATTTTGATAAGCAGGTGCAGTAAAGCGAGAGTTAGCATGTGCAGCAGGTTGTCCACTTGCTGGGTCATGTGCTACTCCTTTCCAGTTAATTAGTCCTGCAGGTACTTCTTTTGTCATTCCTTCCCACCATACATCTCCATCAGGCGTAATAGCTACGTTTGTGAAAATTGTATTTCCTTTAATGCTTTCCATTGCATTAGGATTGGTTTTGTAGTTTGTTCCTGGTGCAACACCAAAGTAGCCTGCTTCAGGGTTAATGGCATACAAACGACCATCTTCTCCTTTATGAATCCATGCTATATCATCTCCAACTGTGGTAACTTTCCAGTCATCAACTCCCTTTGCAGGTATCATCATAGAAAAATTCGTTTTACCACAAGCACTCGGGAATGCGGCAGCAACATATGTTTTTTGCTTTTCTGGAGATTCTACACCTAAAATTAACATGTGTTCGGCTAACCAACCTTCTTCTCTTCCTAAAACAGAAGCGATACGAAGTGCAAAACATTTTTTACCCATCAATGCATTTCCACCATATCCACTACCATAAGAAATAATTGATCTTTCTTCAGGAAAATGAGAAATATATTTTACTGTTGGATTATTAGGCCATTTTGAATCGGCTTGTCCTTCAGCAAGAGGAGCGCCCACGGTGTGTAAACATTTTACAAATGCACCCTTTTGTAAATATGGATAAATTTCATTTCCCATACGAGTCATGATATGCATGTTGATTACAACATATTCAGAATCTGTAATTTGTACGCCATATCTTGATAAAGGAGATCCTACAGGACCCATACAAAAAGGAATAACATATAGTGTACGTCCTTTCATTGAGCCTTGCATCAAATCGTTTAAAATTATTTTCATTTGTTTAGGATCCATCCAGTTATTTGTAGGACCTGCATCTTCTTTTCTTCTACTACAAATAAATGTTTTGTCTTCAACACGTGCCACATCACTTGGATCACTGAAACATGCAAAACTATTGGGGCGCTTTTCTTGATTAAGCTTAATAAAAGTTCCTTTATCTACTAGCAATTGGCAAAGCTCGTCGTATTCTTCTTTTGTGCCATCACACCATCTTACTGCTTCCGCATCACAATGACTTCCAATACTGTTTACCCAACTTTCTAATTCAGCTCTTGCGGGAGAAGTCTGCTGAAATGGGAATTTTGTTTCTTGATACATAAATTGTTTTTTTTAGTTAAATAATCATGCAGTTTTTCTTTTTATACTGCAATTCTTGTTCTTTATTTTCGGGTGTAAAATTGCAACTATTTTTTTGCATAGATACTGACATTCGTCAAAGAATGCAGAAATATAATATGATTCTTCTCATGCATTTTCCAATAGAAATTAGTTATTTAAGTATTTAGCTGAAAATGGTTAATTAGGTTAAATAAAAGGGCTGCTTTAATACCTATATTATATATGTATACCCTTTCCAATCTTGATTTTTAATATTCGAGAAGAGTAAAAAATTTCTTCGCTTTAATTCCTAAACCTTATAAAGAGTTAAGACTCTTGTCGGGATTATCTTGCGGCGAATAACTTTTAATTAACCTATTCAGGTCATTAGGTTTAATTTAATGCTAGAGAAAGTGTATTTAGTGATATCCTTTTTATAGCGAAATCAATTTTTAAATTAAAACTATGCGATAAGTTTTGTTTCTTGCACCCGAATTTTAATTATTTGAATAAGCTTACATCGTTGTAGTTATTACAACTCTTAATTTTTTTCAATTCTTTTTTAATAGTTTAAATATTTTTTTATGAATTTTGATTTCAAACAGCATCCTCACAAACGGTTAAATTTATTAACTGGAGAATGGGTATTGGTTAGTCCACACCGTACAAAGAGGCCTTGGCAAGGAAAAGTGGAAACTTTACCACAGGATGACAGACCTGAGTATGATGAAAACTGTTATCTGTGTCCTGGAAATAAAAGGGCTGATGGAACTATTAATCCCGATTATGAAGATTCATTCGTTTTTACCAATGATTTTTCTTCTTTATTAAATGATACTCCTGATGGAAAGATAAATGTTGAATCTCTGTTGCAGGCAAAAAGTACAAAAGGTATTTGTAGAGTAATTAGCTTTTCTCCAAAGCATAATCTTACTTTACCACTAATGGAAGAAAAGGCTATTAAAAAAGTGATTGATTTGTGGCAAGATGAATTCATTTCACTTTCATCAAATGACTATATTAAATATATTCAAATTTTTGAAAATAAGGGGGAGATAATGGGTTGTAGTAATCCACATCCTCATGGACAGATTTGGTCTTCTGATGATATTCCTGTTGAAATTGAAAAAGAGACTAAGCAACTTTCCAATTATTATAATATGCGGAAGAGAAGTTTATTGACCGATTATTTGAAGTTGGAACTTGAGCAAAAGGAAAGGATAGTAGTAGAAAATGAACATTTTGCTGTAGTTGTACCTTTTTGGGCTGTTTGGCCATTCGAAACTTTGCTAATTAGCAAAAGACACGTGAGGGATATTACAGAATTTACTCAAGAGGAAAAGATTGCATTAAGTAGTATTTTGAAAAAGATATTGATAAAATATGATAACCTCTTTAATGTTTCTTTTCCTTATTCGGGCGGAATGCATCAACGACCTGTTAATGATGGCGAGCACAATGAGTGGCATTGGCACATGCATTTTTATCCACCTCTTTTAAGGTCCGCTACTGTAAAGAAATTTATGGTTGGCTATGAGATGCTTTGTAATCCACAGAGAGATGTAACTCCCGAGTGGGCAGCAGAGCAATTACGGAATGCCTCTGATATACATTATAAACTAAAGTAAAGGAATTTTGAAAATAAAAAAGGTGCAGACTAACTTTAGTGTGCACCTTTTTTATTTTAATTAGTGAAATTAGTATAAACTTTTGAATATAATTATGGCAAACAGGCTGTCTTTACCCAAAAGTCCTGAATTGACTTAGCTACATCTGTCAGGTCATCTAAATTTTCTGGTTTTATTACATAGCTGTTTACATGTTTCTGATAAGATTTCAATATGTCTTTTTCTGAAGAAGAAGTTGTAAACATAATAACAGGAATATGCTTTGTCTTTTCATCATTCTTTATTGTATCTAATACTTCATATCCATCCATTAATGGCATATTAATATCTAACAATATTAAATCAGGATTAACGCTGTCTTTATTTGACCCTATTTTGTGTAAATACAACAATGCTTCATAACCATTCTTGGCAATTGCTAATGAATGCGAAAATTTTGCTTCTTCAAATGCATGTTGCATAAGCATAATATCTCCTTCGCTATCATCAATGTGTAATATATTAATAGGTCTCATTTGTTAATTTTTAATTATTGAGCAAATTTATACGATTTTTTTGCAAATAATTGTGTTGTGTTGATATTTAATCGATAAATATTTGATAGTTATTGATTGAATACACATTATTTGAGAGTAGAACCTTATTACTTAAAACATTGGCCTTTTAATAAATGAGAAAACAGGTTTAAGATGAAAAGGCCCTAGGAGATATAAAGATCTATTTCCTTTTAAAGTTTAGCCATAAACTATAATCAATAATCAAATTATCACTAAGACTTTCGATTTATTAAAAAATGTAATATTTAACAAGGGTAAGTTATTTTTATTAAATAAAGTATGATTTAAGTCAGTTTTATTTCCTAAAGAATCATATTTACTACTGCTTGTTGTCAATATATATTCTGTATCCCCACTCTACATTTGCACTATCAATCTGATGGCACAACATCAATTAAATTTATTAAAGTAAAAGTTGTTATTATGAAAAGGTTAAACATCACAAAAACAGTAATTGTAGTTATTTTCTCCGTTATTAGTTCGATGAGTATTGGACAAGTTAAATATCATGCAAAAGATGATTTGAATTTATTGGTAAGTGGCACCTCCACTTTACATGATTGGGATATGAAGGAGGCAAAGGGAGAATGTAATGCAGTATTTACTTTAAATCCAGCGGGTGCAATAACAGGGTTGACTTCGTTATCATTAGTTGTTCCTGCTGAAGGGTTGAAAAGTGAGCATTCAGGAATGGACAAAAATGCCTATAAGGCATTAAAAACATCAGAGAATCCAAATATTTCTTATTCACTAACCTCTGCAACTGTTGCTGATGGAGTAATTAAGTGTCAAGGCAAGCTCACAATAGCTGGTTTTACTCAAAACACAGATCTAGTTGCCAACTATAAGATTAATGCAGATAAAAGTATTACTGTAACAGGTAAGAAAAATATTAGTATGAAAGATTTTAAAATGGAGCCGCCGACTTTTATGATGGGTACTATTAAAACCGGAAACGACATAGTACTAAAATTTGATGTATCATTAAGAAAGTAGTTTCAGTTATTTAACCACAAAAATTAAAAGTATATGAAAAAGACAAATTTAAAAGCAACAATTGCAGTTGTAATGATGTGTATTGGACTAGCTCCAGTAGTAGTAATGGCTCAACAGCCAAAAATTGGTCACCTTCGGGCTTATGACCAAAGTGGAATCAACGTTTTTGAAGATTCAAAAGCAGATTCTGTGCCTTTTGATGGCGTAAAAGTAAGATGGGGTGCAGGATTCACCCAACAGTTTCAGAATTTGAAACATGAAAATTCTGGAGCAGCTAGTAGTAATGTAGGTGCATTTTCTGGTGGAGTTTCAACACCGGGTAACAAACTTAAAGTGATTACTGCAGGTTTTCAAACAGCTCAGGCTAATTTGTTTATGGATGTTCAATTAGCAGATGGTGTACGTTTAAATGTAACTTCTTATCTATCATCTAAACACCATAATGAAACTTGGGTAAAAGGTGGATACATACAATTTGATAAATTACCACTAAAAGGTAAACTTTTTGAAGATATCATGAAGTATACTACTGTGAAAATAGGTCACTTTGAAGTTGATTATGGTGATGAACATTATCGCAGAACAGATGGTGGTCAAGCTTTATACAATCCATTTATGGAAGGAAATATCATGGATGAATTTGCAACAGAAATTGGTGGAGAAGTATATGTGAAGAAAAATGGTTTCTTTGGACTATTCGGACTTTCAAATGGTATGATTAAGGGTAATGTTGATTCATTATATGCGGCTTCTAATCCTGATGGAGAGCTTCATAAATCTCCTTCTATTCATTTGAAATTAGGATTAGATAAAAAATTATCTGACGATTTAAGAGTAAGATTAAGTGCATCTTATTATGGTAATCAAAGTTGCGGAAGCAATACATTATTTGGTGGTGACAGAACAGGTTCTAACTATCAATATGTAATGGAATTAAACTCAACAAATCCTAGTAGCGCTACTGGTGCTGGAACTGGTCTTGCATTCTCTGGTCGTTTGAACCCTGGATTTAGCAAAAAAATTAATGCATTTATGATTAATGAATTTGTGAAATATAAAGGATTTGAATTATTTGGTACTCAAGAAGTTTCTTCAGGAAGAACTGCATCAGAAACAAGTACTCGTAAGGCAAACCAATATTCTGTAGAAGGTCTTTACAGATTTGGTAGTGCAGAAAAAGTATTCTTAGGTGTTCGTTACAATACTGTTAAGGCTCAGTTAGCTAATAGTAAAAATGGTTTAGGTACTGCTATCTTATTCAATGGAAATGATGTAACTGTTAATAGATTTGCTATTGCAGGTGGATGGTTCTTGACTAAGAGTGTTTTATTGAAAGCAGAATATGTAAATCAAGTTTACAACGATTTTCCAACTGCTGATTACAGATCAACTGGTAAATTCTCCGGATATGTTGTAGAAGCTGTTGTTGGTTTTTAATGGTTGTTTTTTTCATGTTTTACAGTCAGAATGGATTAATTTTCATTCTGACTGTTTTTTTTAATAGTAATTTGATTTATTTTCACAAAATATGCCGTTTCGCAAGCGATTATATTTTATTTTATTCATTCTTACAGGAATAATAATTTCCTGGAAGGGGAGTAGTGGTGTAGGAAAAATAAAATGGATTGTCCTTAACAATGGTTCTCTACATGTAAATGGCAGTACCAATATTAATAATTTTAGTTGTATCGTAGCCGATGATAGGCCTTTTGATACCTTGACTTGTGTTACTAATAAAGATGCAAGTGTAACTATGAATGGTGAAATAAGTCTTGACATATACAACTTTGATTGTCATAATCCATTAATGACGGCAGACCTGAGAAAAACATTGAAAGCTAAAGAATTTCCTAAGATGAAAATTCAGTTTTTAAGTCTTAATAAGTATCCTGAAATGAAGGGAGTGCAAGAAAATATTAATGGACAAGTGAAAATTGAATTGTCTGGTGTCATTAAATCTTATGAGGTTAATTATAAATTTATTTTAGACGATAAGAAAGTCTTGCAATTAATTGGAAATCGGAGAGTAAATTTTTCTGATTTCAATCTGACACCACCTAGAAAATTAGGGGGGATTATCAGGGTGAATGATGTACTTGATGTAGAATTTAATTTGAAAATAAAAGTGCAAGGAGGATAGAGTTACAATTAGGGAGATTTTACCACAATGAAAACTAAGACTTTAGCAAAGAGACACAACGAATAATAGTTTAAACCTATATATTTACTTATTACATTAGAAAACCTTGTGTTCCTTGTTTTTACCTTGTTTACTTCGTGTTAAGAAAAACTAAGGATTCATTTTGGAAAATACTAAACCTGCAACTGTAGCTTGAAAAAATCCATATAATAGCCAACTAAAAACCATTGTAAAAGTAACTTCCATAGCACTATAGGTTATCCACATAATTGGTAGCAATCCCACCATAGAATATATAAAGCCAAATTCTAATCCTCTTAAAATAAAGTTTCCTTTAAGCAAAGACTTAAATCTGTCCCAAAACCAAGAAAGTGCAAAGCTGATAATAAAGGCATGTGAGAAAAATAATACATCTTTAATCCCATCTGAGTTTATTAAAGGATTATTTGCATACGCATCAATAAATAACTGAGGAAAGAATCTAACGGCTAAAAACAAGCCACCATAACTTACAACAAATAAAATGATACCAGCAATTAAGCCAACTATAAAAATCTTCTTCATGTGTTTAATTTTTTAACTATCTATAGTTTTTGAGAAGTTGAATAAATTAGTAATACGCTTCAAGTCTTAAATAGTTTTTCAGCAAATTTATATTACTGAAAATAATTGCGCTACCTTTTTTTCTGTTGCATAAAAGTAGTTCAATTTGACGAATTTGTGAAAGTAAATTAAAAAATCAAATGAAAGTTACGCTTTATAGAATTGTGAAAAAAGTGTTTTGAAAAATGTATCAATATGAATTAACTTAACACATGGAATTTCTTGCAGATAAAAAGCAGTGTTCTTGTAATAAAAAAAGCCGTTAATACCGAGAAGATATTAACGACTTTTAATTAATAATTCAATTAGATAGAAAGTTTAAATGATTTTCCAATATTGAATATAGTGAAGTCTCATATCGTTTCAAAAGTACTTTACTACACCAATCGCTCCATTTATCCTTTTACAAGTATGGATACAATTTCACTCCAATTGCCAATCTGTACGTTATTATAGCGATAAATAGTCTTATAATTCCACACTTCACTTACTCCTTCAGCAGGCAAAGGTGAATTGTCGATATAATCGGGTTTATTACTAACATCTAATTTTATAAATCCTTTTCCAATATCCTTCCATACCTCATAGCCCTCATAGTCACCTAGTGTACAATGCAATCGGGGATGCCCCACATTTGATTGTTTGGAAGAAAGGTTGGGCTTTCCGGCTATCAAATCAGTAATTACAGGTAATTTTATTAATCCCAAAGTAATTGCCATTGGCTCGGTCATCTTTCCTGTTGCCATACATAATTGAGTGATTTCTCTAAAAAAGCCAACCACGCCCTGATTGCAAATTGCAGGTATTATTGCAGGATAAACAGGTACTACAGGTAATGCATTCATCAAAATCGATGGATTACCTGTACGTAGCAAATCCTTGTAGGACGTTAATTCTAATCCAAAATGTTTAAAATCATGCTGTTTTGTTACTACAAATGAAAAGTACGTATGAACTAAACCCAAAGTTGTAATCTTTGCGGGAGGTAGGTTAAGTATAGCTTCATAGTCAGCATAATGTTTGAGAAATTTACCCATTTGATCAACTAATCCATCGTCTGTGTTGTCAATTACTATTTCCATATTTTTTGTTTTGTAAATCCATTATAGATTTTTATGATTAATAAACTATTTAAAATTCTTTTTATGCTTATTGTACATTATTCCGCATTAGATTCTATTTTTTCTTTCTCGAAAAGAACTTTTTCTAACGTAAAAAGGGCTTTTTCTTATATAGAAAGAGTTCTAGCTTGTTGGAAACAACCCTTTCTATGTTGAAAACAAAACATTCTAACATAGAAAAACTTGTTTCTTCATCAGATAAAGTTGTTTCTTCTGTGGAAAAACTTCTGAATCAGACAAGATTACACGCAAAAACGTGTTGTAGAACTAACTACTGCCGTAAATAAAATGAAAATTGTAAGCTTTTAGTATGATGAGGCTAAGCAGGAAAAGTCTTTCTTTTGATATACTTTTTCTTGAACTCTGCAAATTTACATGATTTGCATATACAAGCTAAATAAATTTTAAAAAGAATGAATATATTTTAAATAATTTTTATCATAGAGTCATTTATGCTAAAAAATATATTTATTAAATAAGTAACGATGATTTTTTGTTGAAATAGTTTTTTGTAATTAAATAACAATGTCGTTAATTTAAGGGCACTAACCGAAATTTAGGGTGTCTGCCTGAGCCTGTCGAAGGCGCACAAAGAAGTAAATAACCATAATTTAGACCGGTTTCGACAAGCTCAACCTGACAGCTGTTTCTTAACTTAACGACATTGAATTAAATAAGATAAGCTGTTATATGCATTGCTGATTAACAGAGTCGTTCATTTTGAAAGAGCTGTCATTTCGTATATCTCATCAGGCGCATCAGAGATAAATAGAAAAGACGACCTTTACCCAATCATCATAATATACTCCGAATCGGCTTGACATAATGATTACCCCTTATCCTTTTTTCAAAATTCTATCAATTGCTTTTTGCTTTTCTTTTTCGCTCATTTTGCTCTTTTGTACCATTCGGTTTAGTTGGTATGATATGGTTAGTCTGTAGTTTCGAGTATTCGCTGAACTATAATTTTTGGTTGTGAAATTTGTTCCGTAAATATAAGTGGTATACTGTTGCATACTAATTGGATCAATGATGTTAATGCCAATAATCAATCGTTTCTCGAAGAACTTTTTCTGTATACCAAAATTCAAATTAAGGTTACTACGACTACGACCTTGAGGATCGGCAAAGTTGCTAAACTTCGCATTGCCATCAAGGGTAATTAAATTGGTAGGCATATAACTAAAGTTGAAACTTGTATAAAAACTACTGCCATCACGATATTTAAACAACTTCTTTTCTATTTCACTATAGCTATTAAAAGTATATCCAATACTTGTATTTATTCTAAAGCGTTTTGTAAAGGTATAGCCACCCCATGCACTCGCCTCATATTCTTGTCTATTAGCTATATTTTGCCAGGTTGCCTGTGTTTTTCCTCCATCCAATAAGCTTCTTATTTGATAAAATACATTTTTTACCTTATTGTAACCTAGCGAGGTATTAATGTAATATTTACCCTTCATCCAACTGCAATTGAAATCGAGATTATCTGCTGTAGATGGTGATAAGTAAGGATTGCCAAATCGAATATTATTATTGTCACTATAGTCAATATTTGGGTTTAGTTGCCCTAAATTGGGTCTATTTACGCTCCCTCTATAAACAAATGCCATATTAAAAGCCTTGCTAAACTCTTTGCGTATGGTGAGATAATGTAAAAAATTCCAGTAATCGTTGCTATTATCTTTCACATTTCCTTTCTTGTATATGAATGATGTATATGTTTCCTCTGCTTGAGTGCCGATAATTAACCTTAAATCCTGCTGAATATTTAATGTGAAAGCAGCGCGTACAGTAGCAATGTTTTGATGAAAAAGAAAGTCGTTACTCAAAAAATCCTTCGTTTCATAACTGCTATCTTGCTTATTAAAGAAACTAGTGTTGAGGGTATTGTGATAAGTACCTAGTTGATAAGTTGCACCTGTTGAAAAGAACAACTTTTTGGTAAATGGTTTATCATAGCCAATTCGAATATTTAATGTTTTATTATATGAATCAAAATATTGTGTTTGTGTACTATCGCCAATAATACTATTAGATGAATTTAGGTATTGTTGATAATAATCTTTGCCATTATCATTCTTGCCAACTCCTATATTTACACTTGAACGTAAAATCTCACCTATATTTTTACTCTTCCATGTATGGGAAATGGTAATGTTATGATTATAACCATTTCCATCACTACCATTGAGTCTGTTACTATTTTTGGTTGTTTGAAGTAAACTGTTTAGATTAATATATTGAGTGTTTGTAACATTATCAAAGTAGTTAATGTTGCCTTGATAAGTAAAATTGATGGCGTGTTGCTTGTTAAATTCATAATCGAATTGACTGCGCAAAGAAGGACGGGTGTTTTTATTTGTCCAAGTATTATTTGTATTGTTGTAAGAAGTGCCTGAAGTATAATAATTAGTACGATTTGAATACCCATTTCCAACGTAGTTGTTTGCTGAAACTCCTAATACATTGTTAGTAGAAAAGTTTTTATCACGGTAACTAACATTTCCTGAAACACTTTCCTCGCCTCTTGTGCCGGCACTAATCGTAACTTTTCCTGTAAAGCCAATCTTTCCTTTTTTGGTTACAATATTGATAACACCACCTTGTTCTGTGGCATATTGAGGTTCAGGATTGGTTATTAATTCAATTTTTTCAATACTGCTACCCGGCAGACTCTCCAGCAAATCTTTTAATTGATCGGCAGTAAGGTCGGTAGGCTTATCATCGATTAATATTTTAGGCTCTTTGCCTTTTAATAAAATTTTTCCATTCGGGTCATTACTAACAAGTGGCATATTTTTTAATATTTCAGCAGTAGACGAGCCATTACTTAATGCACTCTCGCCTACATTATAGGTTATCTTACCATCTTTGTTTTCTATTAATGGTTTTTCTGAATAGACAATTACTTCGTTCAGTTCTGAAATAGATGGGGATATTTTAATATCGCCTAAGTTAAAATCAGCACGTTCTGTTCTGAGAAAAATACTATCTAAAATAGTGTTTTTATATCCAACAGTTTTCACAATTAATCTATAATAGCCAAGGGGAAGTTTGTCTATTTCAAATGCCCCATTTTTATCGGTGGCTTGCACTATTTTCTTTGAAGAATCAATACTCGAAACTGCAGAAACAGTAACAAATTGAATGGGTTTACCGGAAATTGCATCTACTACATTGCCAATGATTAAGCCTATGTCATGTTTATTTGGTTTTGTTAAACTAGCTTGTGAGTATAAGTCTGTTACAAAAAGTAATATAAAAAAGTATGTAATTAAATATCTCATTCTTTAAAAAGTGTAATTGAAAATCCGAAACAATAAAAAAGTTGTTGTTTAATACCTAATTTCTTGATGTTCACCTAATGATTGATATAAAGGGAATTGGTTTAATTGAAATTCGGGAAATGGCAGGAAATTGATTAATTTATATATCAGTGAACCCAATTTAACAAGAGGGCTTTATTTGGTACTATTAAATAAAATGACTTAAAAGTGAATGTTTAGCTTTAGTAATAAAAAGATTAAAATTAATTAATTTTATTGCAATAATCTCACCCTTTTGGGTGAGATTTTGAATTGATTTAATCATGAATTTTGCGTTATCAAAGAGTACTTAATAATTGTTGTAATATTTTTTAATGTGCGAATTTGAAACGATAAAATTATTTAGCAAAATACTCAGCCGTTATCTTATAAAAATCAAAAAAACTGTTTGGGTAGGAGGCGAGACTCAAAAAATAGATTGATTAAACCAACGTGATTAAATTTTTTAGAGTAATTAATAAAATGAAGGATATGGAAAAATCGATTTTGTTTATTATGATTTTTATTGGAATTGTCATTGTTGGCAAATCTCAAAGTGGAATCAAATCAAAAGAGTTAAAAATCAACAGACACCCCGCTTCCCTACAATTAGGTATAGGGTCTATGGGAGTAACAGGAGATTTTAAAGTCAGAATCAGAAATAAAATTTCTCTTAGGGTAGGTGGTGCTTATGCCTCAATTGATAATCTGAATAATTTGTCTTCACTTCCAAATTTTGTGTCGAATAATGTTACTTCGGCTACATTTACAAACACTCATTTAATGATGGAATATTCTCCATTTAAAGGAGATGGTTTTAGGCTAGTTGGTGGAGTAGGTTATTACTTCAATAGTTCTGTTACCGTGAAAATATTATCAAAGGGAACTTATTATTTTGGTAGCATACCACTTAATACCGATGTGGTTGGAACATCAGCACTTATAGGAACTTGGAATGGGATGGCTCCTTATTTGGGCACAGGATTTTTTAAAGGTTTTCCTAAACACAGACTAAATCTAACATTAGATTTAGGTACCTATTATCTTCCACAACCTGTTGCAAGTGTTTCACAAGGTACTGGATTACTGCAAGGGAATGTAACAAGTGTTTCGACGCTACAACAAAATATAAATGAATACAGATGGTTTCCTGTAATTCAACTCAATTTCAACGTTAAATTATAAATTATACAAAAATGAATAACATAAACAAATTATTTTTAGTAGTAGTGTTGGGTTTTACATTGATATCTGGATGTAAAAAAATTAGTGATGGACTTGCAATTGGTCTAAACTCGAGTATTTCCAAGAATTATGTGGTATTACAATTTAAAGACGCAAGTAATAGTAATATTATACCCTCAGGATTAAATGTGCAAATTGTAGGCCCAGATGCTGATTATATTTATAATGAAGGAGGTAAAAAAGTGTTTACTGTTGGATCGAATGGGGTACTTGGCTTACAGGTAAGCCCCGAGCGTATTGTTACTAAGAGCAATCCTGTTATATTTTATGTACAGGTTTCCTCTAATAATTACCTTCCAATTACTAAAAGTGTGGTTGTAAATGCGGGAAAATTAGTGACTCAATCAACCTTTAATTTAGCGAATATAAGCAAACCAGCCCCTGGAGTAAATGTATCGCAAGTTACTTTTAACCTTGTTAATGGTGCAATACCCCAAACGTCTAAACTTTCAACTCTTGGAGTGGCCGACACTGCTTATTACGATGACGGAAATACTACGGTTTTATTGCCAATAGGGACAACATTCTCGTATTATGCATGGGTGCCTGATGGACATATTATAACTATACCATCTAGAACAGATAGTAGTGTAAATTGGGTAACTGATTCTACACAAACTATTGGAAATACTACAACAACTTATCGACATAAACAAACAACTTATTACCAAATACAAGCATATAGCTATCAGGAAATGCAATGGAAATTAGTAAAGTATAAAGGAAGTAGTGTGAAATGTGTATTGCAAACTCGTAAGGCACACAGTATAGATTACTCACTTTTTCCTTATGACAATCCAGATCCAATTCAAACTTTCAATTTGCTAAATGGCGAAAGTTCACGCGAGGATGAATTGTTATTTGAAAATGCTGTACAACAGTATGTAGTTGGGTTGAATTTTATTGGGGATAATGGGCGAGAAATACTCCCTGATTCAACTGCTGCTTGGTTTACAAGTTTTGTTTTGAATCCAAATGTTAAAAATAGATTAACTGGTAATCCAATTAAGGAAGGTGATTCGATAGAAGTTGGGCTCGATTACAATACAGGCTTATCAATGAAGTCTATAATCTCAAAAACACCAGGTGGTCAATTGCGGGCAGCTTGCCAATCTCCTAGTGCAGGATATTACTATCATGCACCTTATTCAATTTCATTTTACAATTCGTATAATACAAATATTGATTCAACAAGAACACTAGATCATTATAATACTAATTACAACCCCATTACTGGAACTTCGGTTCAAACTCCTGTATATTTAATAACGGCTCCAATGATACCAGATCCTGAAAACTTAACTGCATCGGCATATTTAAACCTTGGCCCAACTGGCTATTATTACTCTTTTAATCCAAATGAAGGTTATAGAAGTTATTCGGGAAAGATAAGTGCAAATACACCTGTATCAAATACTTCTAGTGTGAATGTGTATTATGGCAACCAACGAATTAAGACGAACGTAAACACTACTGATGTTTTCAATCCTCCATATAGTGTCACGTTACCACCAAAAGTTCATTATTTCTTTACTTTGACTTGTCCCAATGATAATAAAACAGCAAATCTAACTTGGAATAATGGTTATTGGTTGTCTAATCATGGTTGGCTGAGATTCAATATTAATAATGGAGATTGGAATTCTAGACTCTTTAATCAAGGAGAATCTTTTTACCTTGAAGGTACTTCAGGAGATGACCTAATTAAAACAACTATTATTGTTAATAGTGAATATGTTCCTATAAATATTATCTCAAATGGAAAAGATTTCTGTAAAGGGTTTTAAAGGATTAATTTTTTTGTTTTATAGAATTCACCTTATTTAATAAACTTATTACAATGTTATTGAAAAAAAGTTAGCTAGAATATTTTTTTAGCGTTATTGCAAATTGAAGTATGTAATTTGATAACAAAGAGATTGAAATATTGGGTTCATCAAGAACAATAGTCTTT
This sequence comes from Chitinophagaceae bacterium, assembly GCA_947379895.1. GTDB lineage: Bacteria > Bacteroidota > Bacteroidia > Chitinophagales > Chitinophagaceae > Parasediminibacterium. The sequence goes on from CANCPA010000003.1 coordinate 51,797, forward strand.
TGTTAAATTGAAATTAATGAATTGTTTTTTTTGTAAAGTAAAATTAATTTAAAAAAAAGTAAAACTGACTAACAAAATAAAAACATTGCTTATACGAAAAGCTTTTTCAGAATGTGATTTTTAAAATTTAAAATGAATAATCACACGGTATCTGCGTATATGAATATTGGCTTAGTAAATTGCGAAATAATATTTATTCATTCGATATATCTCAATTTTCTTAAATTCTACTTAAAAGTTGTGCTAACATGGTAACTTTATTGATACCTAGTTTCTCAAATGCATTTTTCTTGTGAGATTTTACTGTATCAGGTGAAATATTGTTTTTATCTGCAATTTCTTTAATGTCCATTCCATTTTGTAAATCTCTAATGGTATTTGTTTCACTCTCAGTTAATTTATATTTCCTTTTCAAGGGGGCATATAGTTGATGATATATTTCTGTGTCGGTAGGAAATGTTTTTTCTCCATTCATCACTTTGTCTAGTAATGAAATTAGTAAATCTTCATCTACCAATTTATTGATAACACCTGAAGCACCTAATAATTTCGCCTTCGATACTAGCCATTCATCAGCATGGGAAGTAATAAAAACAAATTTTGCTTTGCACTTTTCTTTCAGAATTAATAATGTGTCAATACCGTTAAGAATAGGCATTCTATAGTCTACCATTAACAAGTCAGGTTCCGTATTATTGATTAAATCAAGCAATTCTTGACCATTTTTTGCAGTTCCAATTATTCTGTATTTGGAAGAAGAAGTTACCATTAATTCTAAACCTTTTAATACGGTAGGATGGTCGTCGGCAATGATTGTTTTTATCATGGTTATTTATTTATGTTTAATTATAATGGAATTGTGATGATCATTTTACAACCTATATTGATTTCAGAGCTGATTTCAAATTCCCCTTTGAGAGAATCCGCCCTTACTTTCATCGAAAAAAGCCCCTTCCCTAATTTTTCATGATCAATATTAAAACCTTTTCCGTTGTCTTTAATAATAATTACAATAGATGAAGTACTAATATTGAGTTGTATTGATGCATTTGTTGCTTCAGAATGTTTGATAATGTTATTTATTGCCTCGAGTATTATTCTAAAAATATTGATGTTTATCATACTAGGTAAGGTTTCAGGATTCCCTATGTACTCAAAATTAAAATTGATACTGCTATGGGTATTCAGTAATGCTAATCTTTGTTGAATGAGTGCAATTAGTCCTTTGTCTTCAATGTTAATGTGTGCAAGCGTGTGGGTAATATGCCTAATATTATCAGCCATATCCGTAATTAAGTCTTTCATTTCAATTATTAATGTTTCATCAATTGGCTTACCCACATTCTCATTTATTTTTGCTATCCGATCTGTCAGCATTTTTAAACCTAGAAAGTCATTACCTAATTGGTCATGTAAATCTTCAGAGATTTTGACACGTTCCATTTCTTGCGCGTGTAAGACCGATTGTCCTACACTCTTTTCTATATCCCTTTTTTCTTGGGTTAGCTTTTTTGCATTAAGTTTCAAGAAGCGATGGTGATAAGAGAAAAATAAGGTTTGTAATAATAATTCTACTGCAAGCCCAACCATCATATTACCAGGTTCAATATGGTATATCATGAATTTAAAATAACCATTTATCACAAAACTAATAAACCCTGAAATAATTAGAAATGCGGAAATGAAGTACAGGATGTGTGCAATGTTTTTTTTGATGCAGCCAGCTAAAATAAAACCAATAAAAAGGATGTAAGAAATTAATGCTAGGATAGTAGCTAGATTTCGAATGCTCAGTACAATTGCATGACTACTTTCCCAAAATAATAATGGAACAATAAATAAGGCAACTAGTGAAAGAACAGTAGCTTTTAGCCATTGTATTAAACGGTAGGTTTTGTTGAAAGTTAATTTGAGCTCAGTAAATTCCTCGAAAACGTTGATAGCAAAGAAAATTGATAATGCTAAGAAAGTGTTTTTAGGAATTAATACAATCAAATGATGTAACCACGCAGGCAAAAGCATTGCATCGTATAATAATTCTACTACATTAAACATACTAATTGAAGTGACATAGAAAAATTGCCACAGATATAGTCGTTTTTGGGTGAATGCCCACACTAAAAAGTTAAATAACAAAGCAAATAGGAAGAAGCCAAAATACCTGCCAACTAAAAAGCTATAATCCATTTCATATTGAAATATGTCATCAGGTGTTGTGACATCTGTAGGAACATACATTTGATTAGACGTAGTAATGTTGCATTTAGCCAATAACTTAACCGTTTGTCCGTGAGATAAAAGCACTTTAAAGCTAACACATCTTACAGGCAAGCCACGTTTAGAGGTAGGAGTTGCGGTACTATAGCTGCCTATTACTTGAGGGTGGGTGGCATCAGTGATATTATAAACCGTAAAAAGGATACCGTCTTCATAAAAGTTCCAAGTTATTGGAAAGTCGATAGTTGTATCATTTTTTATATTAAGAGCCATCCAATAAGGTCTATCTGTTTCAGCTTCGTTTAGAACTGAGCATTTTGTGTTTTTCTTAAAGTGGCCTTGTTGTAATTGAATAATCGCATTTTCGATTGTACCCGTATTGTCATCTTTTAGGAATAGATAATATTTACGTAGATGTGGTTCATAAATACCAGGTTTCATAATAAGTGTATCCGATGAACTGGCAAAACACTGCAATGAAGAACAGAATAGCAAGCAATAAATAATTAATAAACCCTTTGGTATCTTATTTCGCATAATTAGTTGGTTGAAAATTTTAGCACATTTTTTTTAATGCAATAAGGGTTAAACAAATATAATGAAAATCTTTTATTTACGAAAAAGGAAAATGAAGACAATATAAAATCTCACCCAAAAGGGTGAGATTTTGTATTGTTTTTTTGACAAATTTTGTAATCTAAAAAGTTTAGTTTGAAAATAGTAAGTTTAATCGTAGTTATTATATTGTTTTCAAGTTGTGCTACCATTTTTGGTGGTAGTAGTTATATAGCACATGTTAAAGTTGATAAACATCCTTTAGCAAGAATTTCATATAATGGGAAAGAGAAAGGTGTGGGAGATGCTTTTTTTAAAGTTAAGCGAAGGAATGCCAATTTGTTAGCAATCATTGTAAAAGATAGCGGATGTGAAACGCAAGTATTTAATTATACACATAGAAATTTAAGAGTATGGCCACTTGCGTTACCTTTAGGATTTGCAACTCCAATAAGTATATTAACTGCTGCTATTTCTTCAGCAAACTCATCTGCAGAAAATTCTGAAGGCAATCCAATAGGTTCTGCAGACCCTAGTGTATTTCCTGTTACTTTCATTGGAACATTAATTTTTATTGCAGGGCCCATTGTGATTCCCGATTTGATTACAGGGGCATATTGGCAGCCTGATGTAGCAGCGGAAAAAGGTGTGACAAAACAAAGCGGCAAATATTTTAATTACAATATCGATTATACAGGATGTAAAGTAAAAGACAGTTTGATAATAAAATAGTTAATATTTAGGGTATAAATTATTTTGATTTACATGATGATAATATAATAATTATTAGAGTGATAATAATGTCATCAGGAACTATATTATTATTTATCACAATTTTTATGTTGAAAATGTTCGAAAATAAAACTATTTATAAAAATAGGTATAACTATTCTTTAAAAAAATTTAGAGTAGCAATATCTTTAAAGATATTAAAAAATTTATCGCTTAATTCTACATAATTGTACAAGTTAATGTCCTAACAATCTAAATTATAAGGGCATTAATTTTAAAGGAAATAGTTTGAGTTAGTTTATTTTGATAGACTGTTTAAATTTCGAGGACTAGTTACACTTAAGATTTTAAAATGAGACTAAGTGATGTTGCATAGATTGTGTTTTTATAAGTATTGTATATAAATGAAAAAATCGTCTTTTTTATCAAAATAATTATAGGTGCTTAAAATAAGATTGTACCTATTTTTAATTTAAAATAATGGTCGGAATTGAAGAAACTAAGTTTTCCGACCATTATTTTAATGGTTATGAAATTTGTAATACATCTATTGTCACTAATCAAACTTACATAAGTCAGTAATAAATTGACTACTTCCATCTGTAATCCAAGCATCTAATTGTGCAGGATCCTTCAATTGTTGTCCCCTCATTCTAGGCACCACCATATAGCCACATTTAATATCAGTCAAGGCAGTCATATCTGTCCAAAGCTTTTCAATTTGTGCTACAGGGTAAATGTCTTCCTGACCATGCCCCCACCTATATTTAACTTCCTTGATAGTTACATAAGTCGGCATTCTTTGAGCAAGTTTTCTTACCGCTTTAGCCAATTGGGCTTCATCTGCATTTTGTAAATCTGCACGGGTTAGTCCAAAGAGTTTTAATAAAGGATCTATTTGAATCCAAGTAGTGTTTGAATTGTAATAACTCAATTTCAATTCATCCTCCTCATGTGGCTGTGCCAAGCCTTCCAATAAACGTGCATGACCATTTACCAATGCTAAGCCACCCCCTCTATCTTCAATTCTTCTAGGAATAACTTCAAAGGTTAATACATTTTTGGAGGCAAGATGATAACCTAAAGCAATCGGGTCAATATCAGCACCAAGCGTATCAATATTATGCAGTATTATTGTTTGAATAGAAGGATTTTCCTTTAATAGTTTCGCTAAAACACCATTACGAATTAAATTAGATACCTCGTACCAATGTCCTAAAGGAGAAAATCTTTGTGCGGCAATATTATCCACATAGTCAGCACCTTCGCCCTTTTTCTTCGCCCAACCAATGAGGGTATTCCTAACAGCTTCCCTTACCTTTTGTTTGTTTTCATCCAATGTTTCTTGAGGCATTTCCTCCCACAAGAAGCGTAAATCGCGTTCTGTTGGTACAAAGCGCTGCCCAATTGAACGCCCAGTAGATAAGTATGCAGCACCCTTATAACCATAGTTGTTTTGTTGTTTCAGCTTTCTTTCAATTGAAGAATGTGTCAAATAACTTGTTGCAACTATATGTGGAATATTCACTTTGTATTCTTCAGATATTCTTCTTGTTTTAGCAAAGTGCAATTCAAGAAAACTCCGATGTCTACCTTTGATTTCAACAAATGGATTGATTGCTTTAATTACACCTGCTCCCTTTGTCCAGCGACTTCCAACTCCTGCAGCCAATGTCAAAACAGCAACAGTACCCTTAACAATGTTTTCGACACCTTCTGCCTTATACTTTTCGCCATCAGAATACTTCCCTATTGAATCGCCGGAAATATCTTGAATCAGGGTTTCTGCAGGTAATCTATTTCTCGATAATCCAATACGCCCCTTAATTAAATCTTCTCTAATTTCTTCATGTTGTATAAAGTCGAATCCATTTTCTTTTTTCACCGCATCTGCCTTATCATCTTCGGTACTTCTATTTCCTTGAACAGAAGGATCGGATACCTTAAATAAATTACTGACAATGGTTCTCAATAACGGATAGGCTACATTGTTACTATCTGTTTTTAGGGTATAGAAATCAATTTCTGCCCTACGTAGATAGGGTATAGTTGCAGCCTCCTTTTTAACCAACTCAGAAACATGAATTCCATAATACTGATCAGGCATCAATGCATCGTTACCTTCTAATAAAGTAGACCATGTGCCTCTATGATTAATTTTCCAATCATATACAACGGGTTCAACTGCAAAAGGTAGTGAATCAGATAATTCCTTTTTGGTTTGTTTGATTATTTCTAAAACCTTTTCTTTCGATTGATTTTTTTCAGGGTTAATGAACATTCCCATTCCGCCACCCGACATTCCTCCAAGCATTAGGAAACCATAATAATCGTCGCCAAATTCTGCTTTTGCTTTTGCAATTATTTGTTCGGTAAAGAAAGTAGTAGCAAAAGGAATAATACGTTTGATAGCTTCATAGAAATTCTTCTCTGTGCTATTCCCTAATTTTTTTATATCTCCTTCTTGAATTGCCTTTTTGATGTCTTCAAAAATTTGATTAGTATGTTGTCTTGCTTCCCATTCGTTTTCACCCCTCAATAAATACTTCTCTGTCACCATTTCTAATACAGGTCCTACATTAGAGGCCATTCCGCCATGCATCAAGACAAGAGATTTCATAATTTTCTCTTCCATTTCAGGATGAATCGCTTCACCACCAAACACTGTATGTTGTGGTAGGAGAGTACCACGACTTATATTAAATTCGGGATCTCCTAATTTAGAAAAAGTACCTTCAATAGCCTTTATTCCAGGCCATACACCACCAGAATCCTGCCATCCTCCACCAGAACCTCCAATCCATTCTCCTAGTATTGCCCTCGATGCAACTAGTCTTCTCTCATGTTCTAATAATGGCCCTTCGGTGTTCTTTGTTTGGCAAGTTGCCCTCATCAAAACGCTAATAATAGATCCCAATAAATTAGTGGACACTGCAAATCGTGATCCTTTTGGTATATCGTTCACCTTTGTCACTAATTCAATTCCCATTCCGGGTGCAACAACCTTTGCCAAAATATCGGCTAATGATTGATTAGTACCTTCAAATGATGGAGGAATTAAACCTGAGGCAATAACACCTGCCTTAACTAAGCTTAGGTAATCATTACCGAAATTAAATAAATCCTCTAGGTCAGCGATATCTTTGGTTGTATCCAAATCAATACTCGTAATTCTAATAACAGGCTCAGTAATGATTCTGACAAAGCTATTTAAAGGCGGTCTGATTGTTTTATCCCTTCCAAAAACACCTAAGTCAATCGATAAATTAATCACTCTAGCACCTTCGGGATAATCCATTCCTAAGAAAAAAATATCCGACCATCCACTATGTGTTAAGTCCATACGAACAGATGTCTGTTCATGTAAAATGGGGTAAAATAGGGAATCTTCCTTTCTGACAAATAGAGAAGGATGAATTTTTATGGCATGTTCTTCCTTATGACCCACTCTAAACATCCATTGATTGCCCTTACTGCTACGAACACTTTTGCGAACTTGATTGGCAAGTATCTGAAAGGATAATTGATGGTATCCATCTGCCAAGGCACTCAATAAAGCTGCATTCGGACCCTCATTTTTTACCCCTGTAAGAAAAACATTAATGGCACTCTCAAAACGTCTTCCCAATAAATCCTCAAACCCCTCATAATTAATGGTTCCTGCTTGCGGAATTGAAGTATCTTCTGCTAAGAAAAAACGGAATCCTGCATATAGAAATAAAATTGCCCGCACTTTTTCATATAGATTAGGCGTATTTTTTCTAAACTCTTCAAGTTCTAATAATAATGAAAGTAATTCTTTTGAGGTAAATGATGAAGCGAGTTTATAAAATGAACGATTCCGTTTTTCGGGTTCTTTAGAGACTATCGTTTCAATAAATATATTCATGTCTAATAGTTATTAATGGTTAGTTGTTAGTGTTTAGTTATTAGTTGTAAGTGGAAGTCGTATTAAGTTTACTTAATAACTAACCACTAACTACTAATAACTAACAACTAATGATTTGCTTCTGCAATTAATTCGACTAGTGTAGATAACGTTTCAGATTTACCCACTCCCGCTAGGCCTAATGCTACTTGTGCACGCAATAAACCGTGTTTACGGCTTAAGTCGTAACGTGAACCCTTAATTTCTGTTGCAAGATACTTTTCCTTTGTAGCTAACTCTTGTAATGCAGGTGTCAATTGCAATAACTCATTATCTTTCACTTGGTTTCTAATCAAGTCAAATACATTAGCCGTAAGAACATGCATTCCAAAAAGACATAAATAATAACCTACTCTTAAGCCAGGTGTTTGTAGTTCTAATTCAGCAATGCTTAAAGAAGGTTTTTCAATAATTTTTTCTATTTGATAAAGATTTCCAACTCCAGGCAATTGTTTTCCTGTAAGGGTACCATAGCGAGTTATTTGATGTTCAATAGTAGGATTTACTGCTGATACAGCGCAATTTTCACTTATTGCGATATCAATTAATTGAGCAGCACATCGCTTGTTCTTATTTTGAGAGACATATATATAGTCGCCTAAAAGCAAAAGAAAAGGTTCTCCATTTACAAAGGATTCAGACCTTAAAACTGCATCTCCATAACCAAGTGCTTCTTTCTGTTCTACAAAAATAGTGTTTGCTAATAAATAGGTTATTCTTTCCGCTTGTGTTTTAGCCCAATCTACATCATGAAACGACTTAGTCAAATTACTCCTTAATGATTCAAAAGAACTTTTATAGCGTTCACCATCTCCAGGTGCACATACAATACAAATTTCTTCTATTCCACTTTCAAAGGCTTCTTCAGCAATGATTTGAATGACAGGTTTGTACAAACCATCAATATCCATAACTGGTAACATCGCCTTTTGAATGGTATCTGCAACAGGATATAGTCGTCCTCCTCTTGCTGCGGCTGTTATAACTGCTTTTTTAATGCGCATGAATTAAATTTTTGTTGATTTATTAAGCAAAAAGTTGATAGTAATAAAATTGTATATTGATACTATCACTGCAAATTAACAGATTGTTTTATGAAATAAATCAAAGAAATGTTTTGATATTCTTGATTTTGTAAATGGCTTAAATTGATATTAATATAGTGTAGGAATTTTATATAATTTTCAGATAATTGGATTTAGAGTTTAGCTAATTGACTAAATTATGCATTAAATGGAGAAATTTAAGATTTAATAGTAAGTTACTAAAGGTCTAAAGTTCAAAGTTAATCTTGTATTTCGCAAATACAAGAAGTATAAATTTCTAACAATAAAAAAGTTTAATCATAAAAAAAGGGAAATAACTCCATTTTTTTGCTAAATATTGAATTAGAATTTAAACATTATTTTTTATGATATTTAATAGTTCATTAGGATTAAATGGCTTAGTAATAAATCCATTCATTCCAACTTGATCAGCTTTTTCTTGAATATCGATTGATATTGAAGCAGTTAAAGCGATTATTGGAGTATTTGTATTAAATTTTCTAATCTCTTGGGTTGCAGTATAACCATCCATTACAGGCATTTGAATATCCATCAAAATCAAATCATATTCATTTGATTGAACTTTTCCTACGGCAATAAATCCATTCTCCGCTTTATCAACTTTGGCATTCCAATTATTAAGCATCATTTCTGCAACAAAAATGTTGAATTCAACGTCTTCAACAAGCAAAATTCTAAGACCATTTAAATCAGAAACACTATTATTAGATTGTGGTAATTCTTTCTTTTGAGTATCACTATTCTTGAATCTTAATTTAAAGAAAAACTTTGAGCCTTTTCCTACTTCACTTTCAAGATTAATTTCACTTCCTTGTAGCAGTAATAATCTTTTTATTATCGTTAATCCAAGCCCTGACCCACCATATTCACGAGTAATATTGTTATTAGCTTGAGTAAATCTTTCAAAAATTAGATTTTGTTTATCTTCAGGTATACCTATACCTGTATCTGCCACTTCAAAATATAAATCAGAGTATGAGGAGGTCTTTTTAATCAATTGTGCAGTTACCTTAACTGTACCTTTTCTTGTAAATTTAACAGCATTTGAAATAAGGTTATTTAATATTTGACCTAATCGAAGGTCATCTCCCTTCACAAAATCAGGGATGTCATCATCAATCATAATTTTTACAACATTTCCTTTTTCCTCTGCCCGCACCTGATTAGCTAATTTAAGATTCTTAAGAAATGCTTTGATTTCTATGTCCTTTTCGCTAAAACTAATTAAGCCTTCTTCCATTTTACTGAAGTCAAGCACATCATTAATTAAACTCAATAAGTTTTCAGAAGAAATTTCCATGACCCTCAATAGTTCTTTTTTAACATCATCAAGCCCCGTATGATATTTAAAAAGTGATATTGTACCAATGATTGCATTAAGTGGAGTTCTAATTTCATGACTCATTATACTTAAAAACTCACTCTTTGCAAAAGCAGCTTTTTCTGCAACAACCTTTGCTTCAATTAATTCATTTTCAAGTGTTTTTGACTTTTTAATCAATTCAGAAAGAAATGAAATTATATTGATAATGTTGTCGTCCCCATCCGAAAATTCGTTAGCCCTATCAGGTGCTAAATGTATAATTGCATCTTTTAGTTTCTCAATAGATTTTTTAGTGATTTCATTTTGGGCCTTCAAATTTTCAGTTACTATCAAATACTCTTTTTCGCTGATTGTAAATGCATGTTCCGTAATTTTTTTATCTCTTTCAAACGTTGAATAATGACTGCTAAGTGTATTTAGTAAGCCAACAAAATTAGCATCATCCTGATTGTAACCATCAGGGTAATATTTGCTTAAAAGATTCTCTATAATTTTATGAAAGGCCATATTAATTAATTTATAAACAGCTATTCTGTTTCAGAAAAAGTAGTAATAGTCATGGTTTGATTATGCAATTCACAATTAGTATTCGGATTGAATGGTGAAATTTCCCCGTATGAATAAAACCCTGTGATAGTAGTATTATTCCCAAATATTTGTTTAGCAGCCACTACTTCTTCATTTGTTCTTTCTTGCAAAATTAATTTCCTTCCTACACAACTTATCAATATGGCCAATTGTGGTGTTGCACTAATATCTGTAATAGCTTCGCTTGCAGCTTTTGAAGAGGCCTCTATTAGCTTCTCGAAATTTGCTTTCATCAACCTCACCTTACTACCAACAGGTAAATTCCCTGCAAATGTCATGGATTTTTTTTGTTCATCTATTGTAAGGATTGTTCTAACCAGATTTTTATTATTACTCTCAAGTTTGATTGACAAAGGAAAAAGTAAGGCAGAGCCAGGAAGTTCATCAACATAAGGTCCTAGGTATTCTTTATATAAATCAAGTGCATTTTCATTATCAAGCTCAAACAGTACATTTTTATTGCTTTTAGTTACTATCCGTTCTCTGCCAAACTCATCCCAGCCACCAAATGAACTATGTCCAACTGTAATGTTTTTTCCATAAAATCCAATGGCCACAATTTTACCTTCCTGTGCAGTGTGATTCAATCCTACTAATGTTTGTTTAAATCGAGCAGCATCGCCTGCAAGTCCTCCTGTTATTGAAACTTTCTCAGGCTTATTTTCATTTAGACCGCTAACAAGTTCACTACCATTAATAAAGCTGCCTTCAGAAATAACAAATACAGATCTCAAGTCATTGGCAAGTAATTCTTGCATTAAGTGCTTGCCAACTTCAAAACTATTATTATGATCAGAGAAGTTTGTTGATACTGCTTTGATAACTGTTTTTTCAAATTCAATTGCAGTTACAACAACTGTATCATCAAATAGGTTATCTCCAATTATCTCTCCTGATGTGGATGCTGATATTATATCAGCTGATGGGAATTTGTCTTTTAAATAATTAAAAGTTTCTTCAGAACCTACTAATCCAGTTGAACCAAAAGCAAAGACTAACTGTGGTGTTAAGTTGCTTGATTGAAGAGAATTTGAAATTTCTTTCCAAGTTGAATTTATATATTGTAGTTGTATATTTTTCATAAAAAAGCAGTCATTTACTAAATAAAGTATTTGTTTGAAATAAAAATTAGTCTAATCAAATTTATTACAAACTAAACGTTTTTTTATTAGAATTATTGTTTGAACAAATATTTATTAATTTTTTTTTTCTAAATAAAGAAACTAATAATGAATTTATTCAAATATTATAAAAATTTATAGCTTTATTTTAGTGTTTTGTAGTCCGAAATTTTTTATAAACGCTTTGTAGTAATAAAGTTCTGCATTTAAGATTATTGTTTTCGGAACTTTATAAAAACTTTCTTTATTGTTATTTTATTCAAAATTTTGTGGGATATTTCTTATTAATTAAAGAATTAATACACTTGTTCCTTTTTGAAACTTCTTAATACCACTGTTTTGGTTATACTCTATAATCCAAATATATGTCCCTATTTCTTGTTGAATTCCATTAACTCTTCCGTCCCAACCACTGAATAAATCTTTCGTTTTAAAAACTAAACTTCCATATCTGTTATAGACTTTAAAAGAATAATTACTTATGAAACTTAAATTCCCAAATGGTTTTAAAAGTCGAGATAATACATTTTGACTGTTCGGCATGAAGCCACTTGGAACAAAAAGTGTATCACAATAGCCTTCTGTTTTCATTGGAATGATAACTATAATGCTATCCACAAGACAATTGTAATTGTTATATACAAGTAGCTGATAGGCATCATTGATTAAGTTGTTTATTGTTTTGTGTGAAAAATAAATAGAATCATTGAAGGTGAATTTATAAGGGGACTCATCACCTAAGACTTCAATATCAGCAATTCCTGCAAATGGATTAATACAATTACTTGCAGTGATTTTTGTATAAACATTTCTAGGTTTGAGCCCAGAAACTGTTATATATTTTATCGCTGATAGTATTCCGCAATCATGTACTACTTGATATTTTATTTGACCTATTCCACAGTTTAATCCAAGTATGATTCCAATACTATCGACTGATAAATATGTTGATGAATTTGTACTCCATTTGCCATCAGGAGTATTATTATAAAGTATTGCTGACTCATTTTTGCAAATAGTTGAGACTCCCACTATAGGATCAACTTGTTTTATTTTCTCTACAATTAATTTTAGATTTGTGATACTGTCACAGCCTTCTGAGTTGATTAATCTAAAAGAATAATATCCAGAAGTTTTATAATACTTCCCGTTAAAATAAAATGAGTCACTGCTACAAATTGTTGCGGTAATATTAGTTTCCGGAGATGATTTAATAGTCAAGTCTAAATTTGCAATACTGTCACAGCCAACTGAATTTTTTAAATGGACAATATAATTTCCTGAAATTGAATAACTATATCCATTGAAAATCAATTTACTTCCATTGCATATTGTCATTTTAGTTATAGATCTAGAAGACTGTTTTAAAGTCAATACTAGAGTGGCGATACTATCACATTCCTCTGAGTTTATAAAGTGGACATTGTAAGTACCTGCAACCGTATAGTTGTTTCCATTGAAAAACAATGAATCTCCTATACAGATTGCCTCCTTTGTTTTAGATGCAGAAGGCTGTTTAATAGTCAAAAGTAAAGTGGCAAGACTATCACAACCAACTTTATTTATTAGATGAGCATTGTAAATTCCTGCAACCGTATAGTTGATTCCGTTGAAAAACAATGATTCCCCCATACAGATAGCCTCCTTAGTTGTAGATGCAGAAGGCTGTTTCATGGTCAATACTAAATAAGCAATACTATCACAACCGGCATCATTAATTAAATGAGCATTGTAAGTACCTGCAACCGTATAGTTGATTCCGTTGAAAAAAAATGATTCCCCCATACAGATAGCCTCCTTAGTAGTAGATGCAGAAGGCTGTTTCATGGTCAATACTAAATAAGCAATACTATCACAACCGGCATCATTAATTAAATGAGCATTGTAAGTTCCTGCAACCGTATAGTTGATTCCATTGAAAAACAATGAATCTCCTATACAGATTGCCTCCTTTGTTATAGATGCAGAATGCTGTTTAATAGTCAAAAGTAAAGTGGCAAGACTATCACAATCGGCATCATTAGTTAAATGAGCATTGTAAATTCCTGCAACCATATAGTTGATTCCATTGAAAAACAATGATTCACCCATACAGATAGCCACCTTAGTTATAGATACAGAAGACTGTTTAATAGTCAATTCTAATTTAGCAATACTATCACAACCGGCATCATTAATTAAATGAGCATTGTAAGTTCCTGCAACCGTATAGTTGATTCCGTTGAAAAAAAATGCTCCCCCCATACAGATTGCCTCCTTAGTTATAGATGCAGAAGACAATTTAGTAGACAATACTAATGTTGCGATGCTATCACAACCGGCATCATTAATTAATTGAGCATTGTAAGTTCCTGCAATAGTATAGTTGTATCCATTGAAAAGCAATGATTCACCCATACAGATTGCCTCCTTAGTTATAGATGCAGAAGAAAATTTAGTAGTCAAGACTAATGTTGCGATGCTATCACAACCGGCATTATTAATTAAATGAGCATTGTAAGTACCTGCAACAGTATAGTTGTTTCCATTGAAAAACATTGATTCATCCATACAGATTGCCTCTTTAGTTATAGATGCAGAAGACAATTTAGTAGTCAAGACTAATGTGGCAAGACTATCACAACCGGCATCATTAATTAGATGAACAATGTAAGTTCCTGCAACATTATAGTTGATTCCGTTGAAAAAAAATGAATCTCCTATACAGATTGCCTCCTTAGTTATAGATGCAGAAGACAATTTAGTAGTCAAGACTAATGTTGCGATGCTATCGCAACCTGCTTCATTAATAAGATGAAAAATGTAAGTTCCTGAATCCCTGTAATTCGTTCCATTGAAAGTAATTGAATCGCCTTTACAAATTGCCAACTTAGTAATAGAACTAGTATTGCTATTAATGGTAAGTTTTAAGGAGGCAAAACTATCACAACCTGCATGATTGAAAAGATGTACCATATAAATTCCAGAGAAACTAAAGTTACTATCATTGAATAAATAGGAGGTAGCTGGTGGACAAACGTTTTTGATAGTTTGTGAAAATGTAGCTTCTTTTACATTTTCTATCAAAGCATTACTCAATACTTGTGTTACTGAAGCGCAGGATTGTGAACTTGTTAATTTGCAGAGTATTATGTCGTTATTATTTTGAAAAGTATCTTGATAAATGGAAATGTTTTGACCTACAGGTAAACCATTCTTTCGCCATTCATAAATAGGTATAAAGCCAGAATTTGAATCTTTGGCAACGAAAATTACATGGCTTTCTTTACAAGCACATAAAGAACTCATAGCGGAAATTTTAATGCTAGGAATCTTATTTGAAACTGTAATAGTATGTGTTTGATTTAATTGACAATTATTAGTTCCTGAATAATAGTTAATTGTGTAAGTGATATTGAACGTATCGTTTTTTTCGTGAGGATTAAATATTCCGTCTAAAGTTACACCTCTGCCACTCCAATTGCCACCCTTAGTTCCTGTTACATAGTTAGACAAGTTTAGAGGAAGAGTTGTTGCACAAACTGTATCAAAGGGGGCATTCCAAGTAGGGGAGGGTATCGGATTACTAGGTAAAATTGTAATTATTAAGTTATGTAAGTCGGGTGATGTACTAAAATAAGTTCCAGTTGAGTTGATACTTAGCCAATTTTTAGAGGAGTTTATTCTTGACAACCATTCAGTTTGAGTGGTTGCGGTTAATAATCCTACATATTTATTGTATTTTGTGGTTCCAGTTAGTTCCATAGAAAAGCAATCCATATTAGGGAATAATCCAGATTCTCCAGTTGAAAATAAAAATGATTTCCATTTACCACTTGTTGAAAATCCGAACAATATTCTCCCCTTATTACCAGGGAAATTTCCTTCTGTTGTTGTTGCACCTCCTCCAGAAGCCGAGCTAGAAACTGTGCAATTTGTGCCCTCAATTGTAGTCCAAATACCATCTTGAGCAAAATAGATTTGGTCACCTTTTGAGTTTAAGTCAAAATAAGAAGCTCGGACTTTATTTGGGACCAAATCTGAAATTATCCATTCCGCATCAGGAAATGTAAATCGAATCGGATTATCAATTGTGTAGGCTGTTCTAAAAGTAATCACAGTACCCGCTTTAATGGTTCCTCCTATTCTTTTTAATTCCGCACCTCCTTCGCCTTCACTCCATAATCCACTAGTACATGCTTCATAACCATTATCGGTTATTTGGATTTTCGTTCCTGTAGTGATGTCCTTAAAACATACAAAACTTATTTCATCTTGTGTAGATGGCGTGATTGTGGTATTTAGGCCTAATATGACTAAATCACCTCTATTTAAATTCGTTTGTGCTTGAAGGAAATGAAAAAAAAATAGACTGATGAGTACTATTGAATACTTTTTCAT
Source organism: Chitinophagaceae bacterium (assembly GCA_947379895.1). Lineage (GTDB taxonomy): Bacteria > Bacteroidota > Bacteroidia > Chitinophagales > Chitinophagaceae > Parasediminibacterium. Next base: position 67,709 of record CANCPA010000003.1, read on the forward strand.
AAGACAGCTAGTTTGAGAATCTCGGAAGGTAGACTATAGTACGGAAAGTAAATGAAAGGATGTGGATATTTTGATTTTTGGCTACTAAATCATTCCAATTGCTTTATAATGTTATTTAGTTATACTATGACACATAAAAGTTTTTACATCACACTTTAACAACATCTACAAAAAAGTTTAAATAGTATTACGATAACAAAGTACCCTTTTTTTAAATCAAACTATTAATAATACCTTTCCTTGTTATTTTTAATAAAGACAAGCTTTGTATTTGCCATCATTTTTTCCATTTTGGACAAGTCCTCAATTATTTTGGGCAACCCAACATTCATTTTGGGTAAATCCACTTCCATATGGGTGCATAAAAGTTTTTCGCTGCTGCATACTAAAGATAGCAATCAGAACGTTATAATATAAAGTACTATTATGACAAAAGAACGCTTTCTTGAAATCGCTGCTAATCATTATGATTCAATAGACGCACTAAATAAGTTGGATAATTTT
>CANCPA010000004.1 GCA_947379895.1 Chitinophagaceae bacterium
AAACCTCTTTTAGTTTCAAAGCACCTTCTAATGCCACGGGGAAGTTGTATCCACGACCTAAGAAAAGGAAATCGGTTGCACCCTTATATTTTTCTGCGATACGTTGAATATTAGTCGTATCCTTCAATATCTCTCTTACTTTTTCTGGAGTCGCCTCTAACTCTTTAATCAATTCCATATAACGGGATTCAGTAATTGTTCCTTTTGCGTATGCAATTTTCAAGGCAATCATGCTTAAAACAGCTAATTGCCCCGTGAAAGCCTTTGTACTTGCGACCCCAATTTCTGGACCACTATGTGTATAGGCACCTGCATTACTCAAACGGGCAATACTACTTCCCACTGAATTTACCACACCAAATATAAAAGCTCCTTTTTCCTTCGCATTTTCCAAGGCAACCAACGTGTCTGCTGTTTCACCACTTTGAGAAATTGCAATAATCACATCTCCCTTGTTAATTACAGGATTACGATACCTAAATTCACTCGCATATTCTACCTCTACAGGAATACGGCAAAGTTCTTCAATCAGATATTCTGCTACCAATCCAGCATGCCAACTAGTACCACATGCCACCATCACAATGCGTTGTGCATTCTTTAATATCTCAATATTGTTTTCGACACCGCTCAGGTTAATTTGACCACTATGCGCTATTAAACGACCACGCAAACAATCGAAAATTGTGTCGGGTTGTTCGTGAATTTCTTTTAGCATGAAATGTTCATAACCACCTTTTTCAATAGCAGCTAATTCCATATCAAGTTTTGTGATGAAGGGAGTTTGCTTTTCATTACCCAAATTCTTCAATATCAATTCGTCGGCCTTTACAATCGCAATCTCATAATCATTTACATACACCACTTCCTTGGTATATTCAATAATAGGAGAGGCGTCACTTGCTAAAAAGTGTTCCCCTTTTCCAATTCCTATTACAAGAGGACTACCCTTACGTGCTGCTATAATAGTTTCAGGGTCTTCTTGATCAATCAATAATATACAGTAGGCACCTACTATACGTTTCAGCGCTATTCGAAGAGCTGCCTCGAGAGTACAATTATTGTTTTTTTTGATGTCTTCAATGAAATTCAACAATACTTCCGTGTCAGTATCACTTTTAAAGGTGTAACCTTTCTTCAATAAATCATTCTTAATCGGCACATAATTTTCAATAATACCATTATGAATCATCGCAAATTCGCCACTATTACTTACGTGAGGATGCGCATTTCTGTCGCTAGGTTCTCCGTGTGTAGCCCATCTTGTATGACCGATTCCAATATGAGCGTTAAGGTTTTTATCCACTACTTCATCTTCAAGTTCCGATACCTTACCTTTCTTTTTATATACTTTTAGTTTATTATCGTCTATCAATGCCACCCCACTACTATCGTAACCACGATATTCTAACCTTTTCAAACCTTTAATGATAACCGGATATGCCTGTCTGTGACCAATGTAACCTACTATTCCACACATAGAATTTATTATTTTATTTATTGTATATTAAAAATTCATCAAAATCAGTATTTTGCGGCTACAAAAATAAGAAACGACATGCTTTCGCCCTTCGATTGTAACTATAATTATGTACTCGAAAATGAACGAGTCCGTTTGGAACCGCTAAATGGCAATAATAGTACCCAATTATTACATTTCGCAATAAATGAACCAAATATTTGGACTTTTAGCCTAATTCCCATGTCGGGAGAAAGAAATTTTAAGAAATATATTGCAGATGCAATCTTTTGTAAGGAACATGGTACATGTTATCCTTTTCTGGTTTTTGATAAAAAATCACAGGAATATGCAGGAAGTACTCGTTTTTATGATATTCAGCTAAATAATAAATCCCTATTGATTGGCTCAACATGGTATGGGGCAAAATTTCAGGGAACTGGACTCAATAAAAATTGTAAATTCCTGTTGTTAGACTTTGCCTTTGAATTGATGGGGATTGAGCGGGTAGAATTTAGGGCAGATAAAAATAATGAACGGAGTATTGCTGCGATGAAGAGTATTGGCTGTACAGTAGAGGGAATACTTCGGAGCAATGTGCCAAATTCTACAGGCGGAAGGAGGGATAGTATTGTGTTGTCAATCATCAAGGGGGAGTGGGAAACGCATGTAAAAGAAGAGTTGAAAAGTAAAATAGCCCATTTGTAAATTTTTGACTGGTCAAAACTGAGAAAAGGTTTTTAGCTAGTATTGATAAATCAAGAATTTATTTGGGTGATTAAAATTGAAAAGCTGAATGTTATTTGATATCAAATACATACTTTTCGCTAACTAATTGATATTCTTTATTATTTTATTTGTATATTTGTATTTAACTCATAACTGACTTAAATAATGACGGAGGTATTATTGACTATTTTTTCTTACCTAATTGGTTCTGTTCCCACTTCAGTTTGGGTTAGCAGATACTTTTTCGATATCGATATTCGCGAATACGGAAGTGGGAATGCTGGTGCAACAAATACTTATAGGGTACTTGGTAAGAAATGGGGAACATTCGTGATGATTGTTGATATGTTAAAAGGAATTATTGGGACATCATTATACATTTTCATCCCTTATTATGTTACTCACGAAGCTGCTAGAACAAATTTTATGATTGGTTTAGGGCTTTCGGCTGTTGCAGGACATATCTTTCCAATTTGGGCAAATTTTAGAGGCGGTAAAGGGGTGGCAACTCTTTTTGGAATGGCTGTTGCTATACAACCTATTGTTGCATTGTGTTGTGTAGGTGTTTTTTTGGCGGTTCTCTATTTGACTCGATTTGTTTCGTTGAGTTCTATTTTGGCGGGTGTTTCATTTATGGTCTTTATTTTGTTTATTTTTAATGAACATGAACAATTATACAGAATATTCGCTGTTCTCGTTGCCGCAATGATAGTATTAACTCACCAAAAAAATATTTCAAGGATATTGAAAGGTACAGAGAGTAAGGTTCCAATATTTAAATATAGAGACAAGCGTAAACAGCGGCGAATTGATGAAAACAATTAAACATTTTCATTTATCATAATACAAGAACGTTTCGTTTTATTGTTATTTTTTTACTTCAATTACCTTAGAAAATCAATATTTCGTAGCATAAGTGACCTAAAAGATAGACTGTAAGCCAAAATTGTTGTTAAAATTAAAGTTTATTTAATTTTAATTCATATTTACAATTACATTTTTTATCTTTGCGCCTTATTTTACATCACCTAATACAAAAATATTTAGGCATGTCAACCAGTTTATTTGAAAGTTTAGAGTTAAAAGATGAACGCTCACTGTTAATTCAGGGCATTCCATCTTCGATTGAAAAGCAGTTTGTCAAGCTGTCTTACGCTAAGAACGTAACCCCACTCCTTAAGTCTAAAAAAATTGATTTCGCGTTAATCTTCGCTGTCAATCAGAATCAGCTTAATAACATTTTAAGGGAAGTCTTTTCGGCAATTCATGTTAATACTAAGTTATGGATCGCTTATCCAAAACAAACAAGTAAAATTGTAAGTGATTTAAATAGGCAATGCAGTTGGGACATGTTGATACAGAGTGGTTTTGAGAACGTTAACCTAGTCTCTATTGATAATGTGTGGAATGCAATTCGTTTCCAAAAAACGGGTGATCAGGAATTGCCTGTTCCTGAAAAGAAAAAAGCGATTGTAGTAGAAACAAAAGAGGCAACTCATGTTGCACCGACTGTAGAATTTGACAAGAATTTAGTTGTTCCCCCTGTAGAACTTGAGAAGATTTTCAAGAAGCATAAAGAGGCAAAGGAATTTTTTACCTCACTTTCTGTGACAAATCAAAACGAGTATGTAACTTGGATTCAGGGCGCAAAAAGGGAAGAAACGAAGCAAAGAAGATTGGATTCTGTATTAGAGAAATTAACAGCAGGAAAGAAATCTCCTTCGGAAAAATAATAATTTAGATAAAATAAAAAGAAAAGACATCAGGATTAACCTGATGTCTTTTCTTTTTTATACCATTCTCTTTAAGTTTTGCTTTCAAGCAGTTGGCAAAAGTTTATAAAACATTCAGCAAACACAATTTCATTACTCTTATACAAAGTTTACCGTACTCACCTTGCGATTTGTAGTTTGAACCCTAAAATGATAAACACCCTTTATAAAATCACCTACTGAATGTGTAAGATTTGTAGCATTTTTAGGCTCATCACATTTACTACTTTACCCATGTTGTCTACTACCTACACAATATTAATATTTCTTTCTTTTACTATTAATCGTTTACTTACTGTGTATGGGTAAATTTTCAGGTTGTCTGATACGGATGTGGTAATTGGATTACCCAGCTTGACTCTTCCAATAGTATTAAAATTGCCATCAAAAGCAAGAATACTAGTAATATCGGGAGACTGTTTTGCTAACACTAATAAAGTATTGAAAATCTAAAATATAAATTTTTCTATCCAAGAGATTTCGCCTTCGTTCAAATGATGGGAAAGGCTTTAACTAAGGAGATATTATGTTTTGTAAGTATGAATGTGTGAAAGAGGATTAGATTACGACGATTCATTGTATTAATAGGTGAAGAGTTCGTTATAATTTGTACAATCATGATTAATCACTACTAATCACAAATCAAGCATTATCTCTTACATTTGTAAAAACACAAATAACATGTACACTACAGTAAGAGGCATATACGAAAACGGACAAATTTCACTTTATGAACAACCGCCTATCGAATCGCCCACAGAAGTATTAGTTACTTTCACAACAGAAATTCCAGCAACTACTGAGATTAAACCCAAAAAAGAAAGAAAGGGTGGGTGGGGTAAAGATTATATTCTTTATGTTGCCCCCGACTTTGACGACCCTATTGATGACCATTTTGATGTATTCAAATAATGAAACTGCTACTTGACACCCACGTTCTTTTATGGCTTGGCAAAAGCATGGATTTACTTCCATTAGCCACTGTTGCAATGATAAAGAACCCTAAAAATGACATCTTTGTAAGTTTGTGTCATTTTATGAAATAGCTATCAAACAAAACATTGACAAATTGATTATTGATAAATCAGTGTTACAATTTTACATGGACACTCTTGCCGACAATATTAAATTACTACCTATTGCAACAACTTATCTTGCATCATTAAGTAGTTTACCAATCATGCCTAACCACAAAGACCCTTTTGATAGATTGATTATTGCTACTGCCATAACAGACAACTTGATTATCGTAAGTATTGATAGTAAATTTGAATTATACAAGGAACTTGTAACAATAATTTGGTAAATTTTTACTTCTACTTCCTCCACCGTCTTCCCATAGTTTCGACGAAAGGAGACGCCTTATCAAAAAAGAGCTTACTTGACTTGTCCTAAAATAAATTAGCGCTTCAAAAAATAAATCAAGCATATTAAAAATAAATGATTGCCATTCCAATAGAATCGCTAATATTTGCCTCGAAAAGCAGGATAGTTACAAAAAAACTACCTCTTTTAGCTTGCGACATACGATTAGCACAATCATTTTTACCTACAGCTTAAAATATCAGGGCTGCGGTGACAAACTTTCTTCTTACTATTTATTGTTTCAAACGGCATCTTAGTGCTTTGGAAACTGTTTCCAGAGAAATCTCACTAATTAAATTGCTTTTGTATCTAGAAATTTTATAATTACATCAAAAAATTATGTATTTATATCTAGAGTTGATGCAGTTGCCACTAGAGTTAATTAGTATAACTCTAGTGTTTGTTCTCGTACCTCTAGTGTTAGTTCTTGCACCTCTAGTGTTATCTAACCTAACACTAGAGGTTACTCACTTAACTCTAGTGTTAACTCTCCTGACTCTAGTGTTTATACGATTAACTCTAGAGTTAATTCAAATATTCCCTCTTGAGTACTGGGAAATTAGGTTGTAATTGGTGTGTAAATGGATACACTTTTTACATTTTTGACTATTATTAGAAAAAATATTTATTAAAAAAAATGAAATTATCATGTCAAAGAAAAAAAGTTGGGTTCCACTAGGAATCTTAGTGTTTTTTGGTTTTAGCAACATTTTTGTTGCAAATGCAGTTGCAAATCAATTGGATTGGAAATTAGTCACAGGTAATGTCACTACGTTAGTGGCCTTGCAAAAGATTTATCTTGACTTTTACAAGATATCTTCCGACATTAAAAATTGTTCACCTTTAGACGCTCAAAATACAAGGGTGGCGCGAAAAAATTTCATGAAAGCCCTAAGGACTATGGGTATTCAAGAAATGAAGTTTAATGATAACATGAACGATGCAGAACGCACCTCATGTGGAGTAGTCAACAATAGTAGTTCAAGAACTCAAGCAGTTATTGCGAATGTGGGTCCGGGTGTAAATGAAAAGGCATTAGGAGATTTGAATTTGAAGATTACATTCATTGCTCCACAAGCCGCAACAGTACCTGAGAGTCAGGAAGCGATAAGCACTAAGTTTGGCTTTTATGCTGTAGGAGACCCAATTCCTACAGAAGCTGATTGTTTGTTGAATGTGGTGTTGAACACAAAGTCTGGTGTTGTTGTTTTTGACGCTTCAAAAAAAGGAAAACTATTTGTAGGATATGCCCGGTATATAAACACGCGTAAGCAATTAGGCACTGCTGCAACTACATTTTATGGTGTTGTTGCATAGAGTAATGAGTTTTGAAGTATGAAAAATGAGTTATGAGTCCAGTTGCGTCATTAAAAGCCCTTGAAGTAAATTCTTCAAGGGCTTTTATTTTCTATCAAAACCAAATCTTTTCCTCTTTCCCTATTTAAACTCCATACCCAATCTCAATATTCATCACTCATATTTCATCACTCTTAACTAATAACTAACCACTAAACTAATATATTTGCACCTCAAGAATAGAAAAGAATGACTATTAGTTACAATTGGCTGCAAGAGTATTTACCCGAAGTGATAGAACCTGAGAAACTTTCGAAGATATTGACAAGTATTGGTTTGGAAGTGGAAAGCATGGAACCCTTTCAAAGTGTGAAGGGCGGGCTTGAAAGTTTGGTTATTGGCGAAGTACTCACTTGTATCCCACATCCGAATGCCGATAAATTGAAGGTAACCACTGTTAATGTGGGTCAGACAGAACCATTGAAAATTGTTTGTGGTGCATCAAATGTTGCAGTTGGACAAAAAGTGGTGGTAGCAACGGTGGGCACCACAATATATCCTGCTACGGGCGAACCTCTCACTATGCGTATTGCTAAGATTAGAGGCGAAGAAAGCTTTGGGATGATTTGTGCGGAAGATGAAATTGGTTTGGGAACGAGTCATGAAGGAATTATCGTACTTCCTTTCGAAACTCATGCAGGAATCTTAGCAGCTGATTACTTTAAGCCTTACAATGATATCGTTTATGAGATAGGGTTAACGCCAAATAGGATGGATGCAATGAGTCATTTAGGCGTTGCAAAAGATGTTTGCGCTTACCTGACACATCATTATAATAAGGATGCAAGGGTAAAAAGCCCTTTCAGTAATGGTTTTAAATCTGAAAACACCAACTTACCAATAACTGTTTCTGTTGAGGATGAACAAGCATGTCCCCGTTATGCAGGAGTGAGTATTAGTGGTGTAACGGTAAAGGAATCACCTGATTGGTTGAAGAATAAATTGAAGGCAATAGGGGTACGTAGCATTAATAATGTGGTAGATATTACCAATTTTATCTTGAATGAAACGGGTCAACCTCTACACGCTTTTGATGCAGATAAAATTGAAGGCAAGGCAATTGTGGTAAAGAAAGCCGAACCCGATGAACCCTTTACGACTCTTGATGAAAAGGAAAGGAAGTTGTTTGCCGATGACTTATTGATTTGTGATGGCAATAAGAAACCGATGTGTATTGCAGGGGTTTTTGGAGGTTTGCATAGCGGTGTTTCTGATGCTACAACCAATATATTTTTGGAGAGTGCCTGCTTTGCCTCGTCAAGTATCAGAAAGACATCGTTGAAACATGGTTTACGAACTGATGCTGCTACAAGATTTGAGAAAGGGGTAGATATTTCTAATACACTGAACGTGCTTAAACGTGCTGCTTTATTGATTAAAGAAGTGGCAGGTGGAGCGATTAGCAGTGATATTGTAGATGTTTATCCTACTCCAAAGGAAAAGGCGCATGTGTCGTTGAAATATCAGTACCTCAAGAAATTGAGTGGTAAGAATTATCATCCCGATACGGTGAAGAAGATTTTGGTGGCACTTGGATTTGAAATTAATCGGGAAGGTATTGATGAATTATCTGTATCAGTACCCTTTAGTAAGCCCGATATTAGTCTGCCTGCCGACCTAGTAGAAGAAGTGATTCGTATTGATGGATTGGATAATATTGGCATCCCGAGTACTATCACTATTTCGCCTTCGGTTAATTCACTAGGTGCAAAGGAGGCGTTGAAGGATAAGATAGCTACCTATTTGATTGGTCAAGGATTCAATGAAATTGTGACTAACTCTATAACTAACAGTAAGTATTTCAGCGAAGCGGTTTTAGAAACCACTGTTAAGATGATGAATAACTTGAGTGCCGATTTAGATGTACTTCGTCCGTCGATGTTAGAAACAGGTTTGGAATGTATTGCCTACAACAGTAATCGAAAAAATAATAACCTGCAATTGTTCGAGTATGGTAAAACCTATCATACGAAAGGAGTGGGTTCATATTGGGAAGACGAACACTTAGCCCTTTATATTACCGGGGATAATCATGAGGATACTTGGCAAGAAAAGGCGAAACCGAATGATTTTTTTAGGGCAAAGGGAATTACTCAATCGGTATTGGCATTGTGTGGGTTGGATAAATTGAAATTCAACAAAGAAGAAGGTAGCGATGTTATTACGATTAGTAATGCTAAACAAACCGTTGCCACTATTACTACAGTTAGTAATAATACGCTGAAGGCATTTAGCATCAAACAGGCTGTCTATTTTATTGATATCAATTATTCGGCATTATTGCAACAGGTTGTAAAGAATAAGATTGTCTATAAGGAAGTATCTAAATTTCCTGCTGTACAAAGAGATTTAGCCTTAGTGGTTGATAAAGGAACGACTTATAACACTATCGAAACAATTGTTAAGAAGTCAAACCTAAATAAGTTGCAATCGATGCGTTTGTTTGATGTGTTTGAGAGCGATAAATTGGGAGTTGGTAAGAAGTCGATGGCAGTGAATTTTACTTTCTTAGATGAAGAAAAGACACTGACAGACAAGGAGACTGACGCGATGATGGGCAAAATCATTCAGTCGTTTGAAAAAGAATTAAATGCTGAAATAAGGAAGTAATTATTAATGGTTAATTGATTGATAAAGTAAGATTTCAATTAGAAATATTAGTATTGTACTATAATCGTAATTTGTAATTGATAATTCGTAATTGAAAAAGAATGAGCACATTAAACAGTCAGATTATACAGATGCAACAACGGCTAAAGCTGTTGATTAGTAATTATATGGTGTTGAAACGTGAGAATGTGCAATTGAAAAAGGAGATTGCGAAAAAACAGACACTACTCACTGAAAGAGAACAACTCCTGCAGACATTACAGCAACAATTAGACGTGCTGAAATTAAGTAAGGATAGTTTTTCGGAAGATGAGAAGTCCGAGCTAAATAAACGCATCGAAACATATATCAAGGATATTGATCGTTGCTTATCGCTTTTGAATACTTAAAGAGTAATAAGTTGTAAGTCATAGGTTATAAGTAATAACGAAGTTAGAGGAGGAGTTTTTATTTGCCTTGGTCTCTTCTAAAAAACAAAATGAACTCTTAATGTAAAACTTATAACTACAAAGTAATACTCACTTACTACTTATTAACTAGTACTTAATACTTAATAAATGTCAGACGAATTAATACCCGTAAATATTGCAATTGCCGATAGAAGCTATCGACTTAAAGTACAAGTTTCAGATGAAGCGGTTCTTCGCACAACTGTCAAGATGATTAATGAAAAGATAGTTGAATACAAGACCTTGTTTTCTGGAAAAGATATGCAGGACTATATCAGTATGGTGCTTATTTGGTTGGCAACCGAACAGACAAGGTCGGCAGAACATATTGTAGAAATTCAAAGTGCTGTAGATAAATTGACTATTTTGGAAAATCAGATAGAGAGAGCGTTAGGGAGTGATGAGATATGAGTTATGAGTTGCAAGATGCAGGTTGCAAGTTTCAGGTTGCAAGTTACAGGATACAGGTTGCTAGTACTTTAACCCTGAAACTAGTAACTTGCAACTAGTAATCTGAAACCAGTAACTAGTAACTTGAAACCACAAAATTTAACATTTTACATTTAAAATAATAACAATGCCAGGATATGAATTATTTGGGGAAGAAGAAAGAAAGCAGGTGAATGATGTGATGGAAACAGGTATCATCATGCGGTATGGTTTTGATGGACCTAGAAAAGGAATATTTAAATCTTTAGAACTCGAAAAGAAGATTACTGAAGTATTTGGTTGCAAATATGCACAACTGACTAGTAGTGGTACCTCTGCCTTGACAACTGCTATGGTAGTATTAGGTATCGGTGCTGATGATGAGGTGATTATGCCAAGTTTTACCTTCGTAGCAAGTTTCGAGGCTATACTAAGTGTAGGTGCAATACCTGTTTTGGTAGATGTGGATGACACCTTAACTTTAAATCCTACAGCAGTTAAGGCCGCTATTACATCTAAAACAAAATGTGTGATGCCCGTTCACATGTGTGGCAGCATGGCCGACTTAGATGCATTAAAGGCTATTTGTACTGAACATGATTTGATATTATTGGAAGATGCTTGTCAGAGTATTGGAGCAACTTATAAAGGAAAAGCTGTAGGTACAATTGGTGATGCAGGAACATTTAGTTTCGACTTTGTAAAGACAATTACTTGTGGAGAAGGTGGTGTGGTGATGACAAATAGTGAAGATGTCTTTATCAAATCTGATGGCTATACGGATCATGGACACGACCACAAGGGCGTAGATAGAGGGGCTGACTTGCATCCTTTTATCGGCTATAATTATCGTATCAGCGAATTGCATGCAGCAGTAGGATTGGGGCAAATAAGTAAGTTGCCATTGATCTTATCAACACAAAAGAAGAATAATCTTATCCTTAAAAGCTATTTTGAACAGATACCTGAAATTACTTTCCGAACAATACCTGAAGGCGGTGTAGATAGTTATTCGTTTATTAGTTGGTTTTTACCTTCAGAAACTGCTATGCGCAATGTAATTGCTGAGTTGAGGGAACAAGGGATAATAGCAGGAAACTTCTATTGGTTTGATAATAACTGGCATTATATTAAAAAGTGGCATCACCTAAAGAATGTAGAGACGTTGAACAACCTAAGTGTCGCTCAAAAGTCATCATTAATTAAGTTACAAACACAAGACTTTAGTGCAAGCGATGCTATCATCAGCCGTTGCGTATCAACATTAATTTCTTTATCTTGGACAGATGAGCAGATTCATGATAAGGGAACGAAGTTGATTGCTGCAATTAAGAAGGCATTGGCAAAGTAGGAGAGGAGAGGGCTGTTGTAATAAAACAATAAATAAAAAGGGAAATAGGTAAATAGGTAAATAGGTAATGATTTAACAATGTCTATTTCCCTTTTTATATTGTGTATAATTGGCTAGTTACTAACTAGTAATAGTAAGAATGTTTCCATTAATACTTGTTTTGTATTGAGTAAGAGACGAACCTGCAGGTCCACTCACATAGGCACCTGTAGACGTAAATCTTGAGCTATGAGATGGACAAAAGAAATCATCCTTTGATGCTTCGTAATGAACAGGCAGTTGTTCATGAGGACAGGCTCTAGAAACAGCAAGGTATTTTCCGCCTGTTTGGGTTTGAGCAACTACAATTGCGCCATTGCTAATAACAATTGAACCGCCCGGAGTGGCAAGAGCAATGTTTTCTGAATGTGTTAAATCGATTGCGATATTAACGTTTGAGGGTGCTGAAGGGGTATCTCCATTTTTTTTACAACTACTCATACACCCAAATAGTACGATTCCCGCAGTGCCAAAACCAATCTGAGAAAGAAATTCTTTACGATCCATAATAAATTTGTTTTTAATTGTTTAATACCAACTTGCTGTTAAGATATTTGCAATTTGTAAATTGTTGCCTATTAAGTTGCCATTAAAATGTTAATCCTTTTTTTGTCGGAAACGTTTTCGAATTTAAATGTGCTAATGAACTGTTTGTTTTAATAAAGATTTCTTTTTTCGTTAAATGTTTCAAAAACAATCCTGCATCTTCGCTGCCTATGGCACTAATTTTATGTATAGACACTTCCATCAATATCGCAAGTATTTCTCTTGCAAACGATGGTTTTGTGATTGCCAAGGAAATAAATACTGATTCCAAAAGTCATGGTTCGTTTATTCAAAATGCCATTGCTAAAGTTTTTGCAGATGCAGAGAAGAAGCTACAAGAAGTAGATGTTATTGCTGTTGTAAACGGCCCCGGAAGCTACACTGGATTAAGAGTGGGGCTTTCGACAGCAAAAGGATTGTGTTTCGCACTCAATAAGCCACTTGTTTTATTAAATACATTAGAATTACTTGCTCAAACAGTTATAAATCAATCAAAGTCTATTGAAACTGTCGGAGAGTTTGAAAATGTCCTATTTTGTCCTATGATTGATGCACGCAGAATGGAGGTGTTTTCTGCCATTTATGATGTTGATTTAAATGTAGTAATTCCTCCCGCAGCAGTGATATTAACTCCGAGCATGTTCGATCATTTATTAGATAAGTTTAAGATGGTGGTTATGGGAAATGGTCATCAAAAACTAAAGGAAATATTGACACATTCGAAAATATTATATATAGAAGAAACAAACATAATTAATACTATTCCTTTAATGGCAGAAAAATTTATTTGTGAAAATAGAATGGCAGACCTAGCTTATTGTGAGCCATTTTATATAAAAGATGTATATTTTGCCGAAAAGAGCAAAATATAATCATCAAAATAGAAATATTTGAATGTTTTATTGCTTTAGTTTATATAAATAATATACTTTTATCAAAAGTATTTTTTAACCCCTTTTATTTATGACACAATCACTTTCCTCACTTTCACTTTCAAACGGCGAAATAACCGTTAAAATTGATTTGATTCAAACAAAAAAGAGCGCAGCAATTCTTCGTGCCCTCAACCATAAGTTGAGGCAGCAAATGATTAAATTGATTAATGACTCTAAAAAAATGACAGTTACAGAAATGTATGTCAAATTAAGAATCGAACAATCTGTAGCATCTCAGCATCTTGCAATTTTGCGTCGTGCTAATATTGTAACAACTAAGCGTGATGGCAAGTTTATTTTTTATTCTGTTAACTATTCTAGACTTGAAGAAGTAAATAAATTTGTAAAAGATTTGGTAGGATAAAGCGTCATTATTTCTTTATAGAAATACTTTTGTCCATCTTAAATAATTCAACCTTGTTGACAAAGCATTTACTTTGGTCTTTAAGGTGAGGCAGTTTATTTTTCAATTATACTAATCAATTATTATCCTTTTGTGATTGCCTTTATTATTAGATAAATACTTTTATGTTTGTAAAACAATTATTCACTGATTGTCTAAGTGAATTTTCCTATTATATTGAGAGTGATGGAGTTGCAGCCGTAATTGATCCGTTGAGAGATATTGATGAATATCTTGAAATTGCTAAGGAGCGAAATGCGACTATAAAATATATTTTCGAAACACATTTTCATGCCGACTTTATTAGTGGCCATATTGAATTAGCAAATGCTACTAATGCTACGATAGTCTTTGGACCTGAGTGCAAAGCCCGATTCAAAGTACTAATTGGTAATGACGAAGAAGTTTTTGAATTAGGAACAGTCAAAATTAAACTCTTACATACGCCGGGTCATACACTTGAAAGTAGTTCTTACTTATTGTTAGATGAGAAGGGAGAAGAAAAGGCGGTATTTACAGGTGATACACTCTTTGTTGGAGAAGTTGGACGCCCTGATTTGGCACAACAATCTGACGTTTTGACGACTAATGACTTAGCGGCAATGCTATATGACAGCATTACCACTAAATTAACTACTCTACCCGACAATGTAATTGTATATCCTGGACACGGCAAGGGAAGTTCCTGTGGAAAGAATATTGGTGTAGAAAAGGAAACTACTATCGGAGAACAAAAAAGTACTAATTATGCCTTACTTACTCCGACCAAAGAAGATTTTATTAAGGCTGTCATTAATGATTTGCCGGTAACCCCAAAATATTTTCCTGTTAATGCAAAGATTAATAGAGACGGATATGAAAGCTTAGAACTCATTTTGTCGAAAGGGCTTCAGCAAGTAACTATTGATGAGGTAAAGAGTAAAATAAAAGAATTAGAGGTAATTGTTCTAGATACAAGACCTGCCAATTTGTTTATTGATGGTTTCATTCCTACTTCGGTCTTTGTTGGGCTTGAAGGAAGATTTGCAGAATGGGCTGCGAATGTACTTCCTCCTGATCTTCCTATTATTATTGTAACTGAGGAAGCAAAAGAGAAAGAAGTAATCACTCGACTAGCAAGGGTTGGAATTGATAAAGTAGTAGGGGTTGTGCAAGGAGGTTTTGATGCTTGGAGAGATGCTGGAGAAAAGATTGATTTAATAATTGATATTGACTCCGACGAATTGGCGATGGATATTCCTTTTGATGAAAACTTGGTTGTATTAGATGTAAGAACAGAATCAGAATTTGGAAGTGGTCATTTGAAACAATCTATGAATATCCCACTTGTTAATTTGACAGATCCCGGAACGATGGCAGATTTTGATGATAATCACAATATTTATGTTCATTGCGGAGGTGGATATAGAAGCGTAATTGCCTGTTCATTATTAAAAAGACAAGGCATTCATAATATTAGGAATGTCAATGGAGGTTGGAGTGCAATACTCTTGAATAAAGAAAGATTTACTATTGAAAAGGAAGAGGAAGTATTGAATTAGAGATTGTAACGTAATGTTTAGGAATGATGTGAAAATTATTAGAACATGTCGACCTGTATTTTTTTTAATATACAGAAGTAAAGCGTATAACTTATTACGTACTACTTCTTTATTCCCTACTTCCTAATTCAATAACTTCACAGTTTTTAATAATATTTCCATCAATTTTAATTCGTACTAAAGTCCTGACAGCATGCCAACCATGTTTTCCTGCTGCACCTGGATTAATATGCAAACAATTCATAGTTTCATCAAACATGACTTTTAAGATATGTGAATGTCCACTTAAAAATAATTGTGGCTTGTGTTGTTTTATCAAAGACTTGCTTGAAGCATTATATTTAGGTGGATAACCTCCGATATGAGTCATTAATACCTGAACATCCTCGCATTTAAATGAATGGATCAGTGGAAATTCTTCTCGAATATTAGCCTCATCAATATTGCCATAAACCCCTTTTAACGGTTTAAAAGCCTTGAGTTTGTCGGCAACTTCCTTATTTCCAAAGTCACCGATATGCCAAATTTCATCACATTGAGCAAAATGTTTAAAGATATTTTCGTCTAAATAACTGTGAGTGTCCGAAAGAATTCCAATTTGAGTCATTAAATTCAATTATTAGATTGAAAATTATTTTGGTCAAATATAACTAGTCTCTGATTATCTATACTCAGTCGCTCATAGCCCTTTAAAGAATCATTGATTTTTAATTTTTGAAATCGAGTACTTCTTTAATTGTTTGGTAATTGTTATAGTTCTTTATTCATTCATTGGCAAAAGCATTTTAAACTAGATCTAGAAATAAGATATTTAACTCATTTGTTTAGGTAAAACTGCTCATTTGTGAAAATTATATAAGGGTTTTTTGTCAAAGAAAATAATTTAATCATATATAGATAACTATTACCTTCATGTCCGAAAAAATTAAGGATATGAGACATTTAAAAGTCTATACAAAACAAGATGTGCTTGCCCACACTTCTGTTCGTCGGTTTGAAACTAAATTAGGAGAACGAATTCAGGTTCTTCAGGATCCCAAAAAGATTGAAGAGTCTCTTCAAAATTCAAACGCGTTATATGTTTTAATAGGAATTACTGAGAATATAGGGTTAAAGGCAAATCTCGGAGAGGGAAATCCCACAGGAATATGGTCACCATTTTTGTGGTCAATGCTGAACACGCAAAGCAACGATTTTTTGGGAGGGGATGAAGTATTATTATTAGGACACTTCGATTTTAATGATGTTTCTTACATAATTGAACAGTCGGCACAAACATTCGATGAGAAGGTGGATGCCTATCGACATGCAGTTAATATAATTGATGATGAAGTAGAACAATTGATTCATATCATCACCCAAAACAAGAAACTTCCAATTGTAATAGGCGGTGGACAGAATAATTCATATCCATGCATTAAGGGGGCCGCAAAAGGGTGGTTCAAGAGTGGAGTGATTCCTTTTGCACAGATTAATGCCATCAACGTAGATTCTTGTTCTGATTATAGGCCACTTGAAGGCAGGCATAATGGAAATGCGTTTCGCTATGCTGAAGAAGATGGTTATCTAGAAAAATATTGTGTTGTAGGCTTGCATGAAAGCAAGATTCAGCAGAATGTTTGGCTAGATATGGTTAATAATCCTTTTATTGATTGTATTACTTTTGAAGATATCTTTTTACATGAAAAAAGAACATTTCTTGAAGCTATTGACCATGCAACTGAATTCACTGTTGATACACTTTGTGGTATTGAATTAGATTTAGGCAGTATTGAAAATATAGTAACAAATAGCACTTCTCCTACAGGGATTTCTGTTAATCAAGCAAGGCAATATCTTTACTTTGCTGCCATTGATAGTCAACCCGCTTATTTGCATATCAGTGAGGGAGATGTTAATATGCCCGAGAATAAGAATGAAAATGCAACCGCTGTTTTAGTTAGTTATTTAGTATCCGACTTTATTAAGGCATTACAGCAAGGTTATTAATTTTATTTATTGGTATTAATGAAGCAGCCATTAAGCAAATAGAATGCTTAGGGGCTGCTTTTATTTTGATTAAAAGTTTAATTGCAAATCATTTACACTTCATTCGCTTTTCCCATTGCAGATAATTTCATTTTATGTGCAACTGCTTCTCCTAAATAATTAGTCATTAACTTTTCAATTAAATAGATTACGGGGGTTAATAAAACCGCCATAGAGAACTTGTAAATATAATTGACAATACAAATGGCTAAAACCAATTGCCAACTCCAACCTTTACCAATCTTAAAGGCAATAAATAATACTACAAAACTATCTACAAGTTGCGAAACAACTGTTGAACCGGTTGAACGAAGCCAAACCCACTTATCTCCTGTTATCTTTTTAATTCGATGAAAAATATATACATCTACAAACTGACTAACTAAGAATGCCATCAAACTGCCCACAATAATCCACATGCCCTGTCCGAAAATTCCGCTAAAAGCATCTTGCATATTTGGAATATCACTTTCTTTTCCACTCGTAAACCAAAAATCTGCTCCAGGCACATGTATAGCAATATAAAACATCAAAAATGCATAAGATATCAAACCAACTGCAATATAACTGATTGCCCTAACTGCTTTAGGACCATAGAACTCATTTACAATGTCGGTAATAATAAACTCTAAGGGCCATAGTAAAACACCACAGGTAAGATTGAATGCCATACCACTTTGTCCGAAGATGGTAAAATTTAAGGGATGTACTCCTATTAATTTTTCAAAGGAAAATATCTTGCCTCCAATGCATTCTGCAATCAGTGCATTTGCCACAAAGAAAGCGGTAATGAAAATAAAAAGCTTGGAAGACCTGTCTTTTAAAATGTTTGTTATCATATTGTATAATATAATTGAAAAAATTAAATTTAAACTCCAAAACCATCAAGACATGAACAATGTTCACTTGATTAAATCATTTTTTTCTTTAGTGATAAAATTAGATGGTCTATTAATTAGAATAGCAAAACCATTATTTGTACAGCAAAGAACAGGCTATTTGAAACTTTTAGCCAAAATGGAACCATTGCTTTCTCTTTCTTATACATCAAATAAAGCCATAAGCCATGAAGTAGAATATTCATAAAGAATGAAGCTCCCCACCCCAACAAAATAATAATTGAATTAATATCTTGATTCCCCAAAAAGTCCTTTGTGTGCCTGACTAGCCAACAATACAGGAACAAAATATTGCAAATAAATGCAACTCTATTAATAAATAAATGTAAATGCGAACGCATAAGTATAATTGAGATTGAAAAATAGCATTAATTTGCCGTCACTTAAAACAATAATAATGAAGAATTTTAATTGGAAAGCATTTTTACCACATATTATTGCTATTCTTATCTTTTTAGTACTATCTATATTCTATTGTAAGCCGGCTTTAGATGGAAAAGTTGTTGAGCAACATGACGTACAACAATGGCATGGGATGTCGCGTCAATCATTTGTATTTAAAGAAAAGACAGGGCATTTTCCATTATGGACAAATAGTATGTTTGGTGGTATGCCTGCCTATCAAGTTGCAATGGATAGTAAGGATCCTGCCTATTTATCAGTTTCTTTTTTCCACAAGTTGCTCTCTTTCGGTCTTCCTGTTCCTGCCTATTATTTATTTTTCTGTTGTTTAGGGCTCTATTTTTTGTGTGTTGTAATGGGTATCAATCCATGGTTAAGCATTGCAGGTGGTATTGCCTTTGGTTATTGTTCGTATGATCCTATTATCATTACCGCGGGTCATGATACCAAATTATTATCCATCGCTTATGCTCCTGCTGTACTTGCTTCGATACAATTGTTGTTTAAGAAAAGATATTGGCTTGGTTCAATCGCATTAATTCTAACTACATCAGGCCTGTTTAGTCAAGGACACCAACAAATTGCCTACTATACTTTATTGATGGGCATTATAATGTTTATCCCTTTCTTAATTGAAACAATCAAGGCAAAAGATTTTAAGCATTTAGGAGCAACTCTTGCTTTTACAATAATATGTTCAACCCTAACATTGCTTACAGTAACAAATTCTTATTTGCCAACTTACGAATATTCGAAGGAAACAATGAGAGGTGGTGGTAGTGGTCTTACCTTAGGAACAACCGAAAAAAAGAATAAAACAGAAGGTGGACTTGATAAAGATTATGCTTTTAGATGGAGTTATGGTATTGGTGAAACGATGACTTTAATGGTGCCTAATGCATATGGAGGGGGTAGCTCGACAAGATTTGGAGAAGATTCTAAAATTGAGAATTTATTACAGAACTCACCCGAAATTCCACAACAAGCCATTCAACAACTTTTTCAAGCAGCTTCTGCTTATTGGGGCGATCAACCTGGTACGTCAGGACCTGTTTATTTAGGAGCATTTATTTGCTTGTTTGCATTTGCAGGTTTTATTCTATCTGAAAATAAAAATAAATGGTGGTTATTGGCTATCACAATATTTGGGATAGTCTTAGCGTGGGGAAAGAACTTTGAAGCGTTTAACTACTTCTTGTTTGATCATATGCCTTTCTACAAGAAATTTAGAGCACCGTCTATGTCTCTAATAATGCCGCAAGTGTCTGTTTCTTTGATGGCCATCTTGTTTATCAATGAGTTTATTGTAAAATTTGATTCGGCTAAAGAAATAGCAAAAGAAGAAAAAGCGAAGTTCCTTAAAGCCTTCTTGATTATTGCGGGTTCATTAGCAGGTTTGTTGATAGCCTTTTATCTGTTTGCAGGATATAGTAATTCAAACACACTTGCATTGAGAAAGAATTTGGAAAATGCTTTCAAATCAAATGATACATTCATAAAAAGCTATATGTCTGCATGGGTCGAAGATCGGAAGGCTTTGTATTTAAAGGATATGTTGCGGACTTTAGGTATTATGGCAGTGGCAGTAGCAGCCATATTTGCCTACACTAGAAAAATAGTAAAGGCTCCAATTGTAATTTCTGTTTTTGTTTTATTAGCTATTATTGATTTATTGCCAATAGGAACAAGGTATTTTAACGAAAATAATTTTGTTGATGCCGATACCTACGAGCAAGCCTATCAGAAATTTAATGCCGACTTACAACTTGACAGAGACACTAGTTTCTACAGAGTTTTGAATCTTGCCTATTTTAATGGAAATAGCTTTAGTGTCGATTTAAGTAACTCTTTCAACGATGCTCTTGCATCCTATCATCATAACACAATTGGTGGCTATCATCCTGCAAAATTGTCGAGATATAATGATTTAATCGAACATCAGTTATATAAAAATATACAAGCTTGGGGTAGTAATCCAAATACGAAGGATAGTTTCCCTGTTTTGAATATGTTGAATATGAAATATGTCATTGTTCCCGATCAAAAAGATCCAAAACAAACGATGGCTGTTCCTAATCCTTATGCCTCAGGAAATTGTTGGTTTGTTAAGGAAGTTAAATTTGTAAAGGATGCTAATGAGGAAATGCTTTCCCTCAATCATTTCAATCCTGCAACTACTGCCTTTGTTAATGATGAATTTAAGTCAGTAGTAGGCAATCAACCTTCTTTTGATTCAACTGCTTCAATTAAATTTATACAAAATAATAATGACTACATAAAGTATGAAAGCAATGCGTCTTCTAATCAGTTTGCAGTATTTAGCGAAGTGTATTATAGTCAAGGATGGAAGGCATTCATTGATGGTAAGAAAACCGATTATTGCCGAGTGAATTATGTACTGAGAGGGTTGCCTCTACCAGCAGGTAAGCATTTGATTGAGTTTAAATTTGAGCCATCCCTTGTAAAATTAGGTGAGCAATTATCTAAATACGCCTCTTACATTTTAGTCTTACTTATATTACTATTCGGATTTTTGGAATGGAAAGATTGTAAGTCAGAGAAAAATAAGATTCAAGGGTAGGTTTCTGATTAAATTCTAGAAAATTAGTAACCACTTATTAAGAATTTTCGAGTACTTATTCGTAATAAGTTAAAGCTTATTGCTAATTAGTAAAAGCTTATTGAAAAAAAGTATAAGCTTATCGGGAATAAGTGAGGTCTTATTGGGAATAACTGTTCGAATTTGGACAGCTGTGAGTACTTATTTTGAGTTAGAGAATACTTATTCTGAATTAGTGAGCACTTATTGCTAGTAAGTTAAAGCTTATTGCTAGTAAGTTAAAGCTTATTGCTAATTAGAGAGTTCTTATTGAGAGTTAGTTTCCACTTAATTTGAGTTTGAAAGGACTTATCAGTAATTAGAGAGTCCTTATTGTCAGTAAGTACTCTCTAATATCATAAAAGCTTTAACATATTTACTCATAACTTTCTTTATATTCTTTTATTCAATCACTTCTTAAGGGTTATTTTTTAAAAAATACTACATTATGGAATTGTTTTTACCAGTGAAAAATGAATTAAGCAGGCACATACAATCTTGTTGTGAGGAACTGTATCATAAAATGCAACAACTTTCAGTTGCGGATATAGGATTATCTTCTCACGGTCAATTTTATTTTAATTCCCGCCACATAAAAAGGCTATTTTTTTCTATCGAATCTAGTGCACAGTTATTGTACCATAGTATTGTTTTGACCAATAAAAAGGTGGAAGATGTAGTGGTTATGGATTATGGTGCAGGGATTGGAAGTTTGTACATTTTGGCAAATATGATTGGTTGTAAACAAGTTATTTATAATGATTTATTTGAAGAGTGGAAGAATAATGGAAAGCTAATTGCCGAGGCTCTTTCTATAAATATTGATGCGTATATTTTGGGAGATATTGACGATACGCTTTTGTATCTAGAAAAAGAAAAGATTAGTTGCGATATTATTATATCCCGCAACGTAATTGAACATATTCACAAATTAGAAGATTTTTATTCGTTGATAAATAAGTTTCAACCAAATGCAATCGTTTATTCATCTACAAGTGCAAATTTTTATAATCCTGCCGTGAACTTGAAGCATGTTTTAATGCATTTGAAGACGGAGAAAATATTTACACGAGATAGAACAAAAATCATTTCAGAGTATACAACAAAGCTGTCTGAAAAAGAAGTATCCTTGCTTTCGCAAAAGACAAGAGGATATAATATTGAAGGGATTAAGCTGGCAGTAGATAATTATATCTCAACTAAGACATTACCCAAAAAAGCATATACCTACACAAATGCATTTGAACCAACTTTGAATATTTGGTGTGAGAATTTATTAGTATTTAGTGTTTATAAGCAAAAATTAATTGCAGGCAACTATGACGCACAATTTAAACCTGGTTTTTGGGATACTCATTATCCCGCTGCTTGGAAAAACTTGCCTGTTAAAATATTAAATAGTATTATTAATATAGTGGGGGATTTCGGGTTTGTTCTTGCTCCATTCATCTATGTTATTGCTATTCCTAGAAAGCTAAATAATAAATAAATATTGGCACCTGTGAATCAGCAAACTATTTCCATATCAATCATCTCGTATAATAGACCCGACGACTTATTGGCATTATTGCAAAGTCTTTCCTTACAGAATGGCTTAGATACATGTTTATTTGAAACGTTGATTCTCAATAATGCTTCTACTGTTGATTATAGCACTATTGAGAAATATGCGTTTGAAAATCCTAAATTGAAAATTAATTTCATTAATAGTCAGGAGAATTTGGGCGTTGCTAGAGGTAGAAATGAGTTGATGAAAGTAGCAAAAGGTGATTTATTGTTTGAAATTGACGATGATATTGTATTTGTTCATCCTGATTCAATTATTAGGCTTTCAAACCTTTTTAATAAGCCCTTATTCATAGAAGCTAACACGGCAATGATTACCACTAAAGTGCTTTATTTTGATACCAAAGAAGTACAGATGACGGCCTTTCCACACAAGAAACCAGAAAAATATTTAAACCGCAATCAATTTCTGACTAGTTACTTCATTGGTTGTTCTCATATTTTGAAACGGTCTATCTTAAAGGAAACAGGTCTTTATCCTGAAGACTTTCATTATGGAATGGAAGAATATGATTTAGGTTACCGCATTCTGAATGCAGGCTATACAATTGGTTATGATAATGAAGTGATTGTTGAACACAAGGAGTCTCCTTTTGGTAGGCAGGCTAATTATAAGAAATTACAAATGCAATGGATTAATAAGAGTAAGGTGGCTTGGAGATACTTGCCTTTTATTTATTTTCTCTCAACATCTCTTGCTTGGGGAGTAGAATATTGTAGAAAAGCAAAAGGTAATTGGAGCGCTTTTTTCAATTCATTAATTAGTATTGCGATGATTCCTTTTACAGAAAAACGAAAAGTAATCAGTAAAGAGGCTCTGAAATTTATGAAAACAGTGGAGGCTAGGCCATGGTTTTAAAAATGTAATACGGTAGATTAAAAGTAAAATTCTACGTTCACTATTCGATTGTAAATAAACTTTTACATAATCTTATAAAAATGAGGTTTATTTCTCAGAATAACAGGTAATAACAGCCCTAGTTTCATAATGTTGATCGTATATCCACTGATTCGTTTCCAATCAGAAAATGGATTGTCAAATTTAACTAAGTGATGAATAACGCTTACTATAGCAAAAAAAGGAATTTCTGCTAAATACATTAAGAAATGGAACAGGCACCAAGCAATTCCAAATTGTTTTCTAATTCTCACCATCTGCGAAACAATTAACTGCCGACCTTTGATGTCAAATAAATTTTTATATCCCTTTTCTTTTGATTTTATTTCCTTATTAACCGTTTCTCCTTGTAAATGAGTAGAGTGAAGGTTGCCAAAAACACAAAGGTTTCCAACTTTTCCTAAACGATAGCACCACTCAATTTCTTCTGAGTATAAGAAAAAGTCCTCATCAAGCATGCCTGCTTTATCAATTGCTTCTTTTTTTGCCATGATAAATGCCCCGTTTATCCAATCGACTTTCTGTTCAGAAACAATATCTTGAATATTTGTTTTCTTAACTTTCATGCCAAATGCAATCGCCCGAAGTATATCGCCCATATAGGGTAAAGGCAATAAATGATTCAAGCCACCTGCCATATAAAAACTCCCCGTTATTTGTGGCGTTAAATCAGGATTCAATAGTTGAACACTTGAAGCTATATAGGACGAATTTAATAGCTGAGAATAGCAAAATGAGATAGCATCTTCCTGAATAATCATGTCAGGATTAAGTAATAAAACTGTTTCACCTTCCGACTGTCTGATTCCTTCATTATTAGCCCTAGCAAAGCCTGCATTATAGCCCATGTCAATCCATTTGACAAATGGAAATTGAGAAAGAATATGGTCTTTGCTATTGTCGTTTGAAGCATTGTCAACAACAATCCACTCAAAATCTTTAGCAGAGTCAAACTGTAAAGCACTCTTGATGCAATTAGAAATGTAATCGCTTGAACGATAATTGACTATGATAACTGAAAGTGCCATAATGCTAAAAATATATAAATTTCTTCAACTTAGATTAACTAAAAAGAACAGTGCTTTAATTAGTCGTAAAGTGGCTTTTTATATATCGATTTAAATAATAGGAACAGTGATCGAGTGATTAAGTATTTATCAATGAATATGGCCAATTTTACACTAAATCGTTTTGAAGGATTATATTCTTCATCTGGAATGAGAAGGATTGCGTTCTTTTTACACATGTCTAAGAAATTTGAGACAGTAGAATTATTTTTTCTCAATCTTTTGGGCGTTCTTAATAATCGATGTGATAATCCTTTGGCATAAAAATCTATGAACCCTTTACCATAACGCTCAATTGCTTCTGAGTAAATTTTCGATTCTTGTTTTAATTGAAACAGAAAGTCAAGAAAAATTTCGAAGGCTCTCTGAAATTTATCATCTGCCGACTTTGTTGTTGTGCTTTGATGAATTCGGAAAGAGAAACTACAATTAAAAGCAGTTGCTTTATAACTAATTTGTGTTAAGCGAATCCATAAATCAAAGTCAGCGAATAGCAAATTTGGATAGTTAAGGGGAATGCCGCCAATTGAATCATAATCGGCCGCCCTCATCATGAATCCTGTGCCCATTGTATCGATTTTATTACACAAGAAATGGCATGTAAAATCGATTGGGCTTTGTATTTCATCCATAGGTTGACATTGCTTAATAATTTGCCCCTCTGAATTTATATAGGTAAAGTGTGTTTGATATAAGCTTGCATTCGGATGTTTGGCAATAAGATTTTCCATCGTCTCTAAATAATCAGGCATCAAGATATCATCATGCCCGATTAAAGTAATGAATTCATTTTTAGTAATTTTTAAGGCCCTGCCCCAATTTTCTTCAATAGTCAGCGTCCTATTAGGAGAGTCATGTACGATAATACGTTCATCTTTCAAACTTTGCAACCACTCCAAAGTGCCATCATTGCTATTATTCTCTAAAATAATAAGATTAAAATCTTGCAATGTTTGATTTAAAATACTGCTTACACATTCTTTAATGTAGTTGCCTCCATTGTGAACAGGTAAGATGATACTATACTTATTTTGATTACTTCCCATTGTGATGAAACATTGTTTTAATAATCATAGAATACGAATTCAATTGTAAAAATTGAAATCAAGTTGATAATCAAATTAAAGTAATATTTCAAAATTGACTTTAATTTATTTTGATAAGTAAAAAGCTAAAGTCTTTTTTAAGTTTTTGAAATAAAAAAGAATTAATGCCTTTCTATATTCATTCAAGTGTTTTTTCATAAATTCAAGAGAAAATATAGACGAACTTAGCTTGTCCAAGAGTTTTAAATCCTCTTTCATTTTGTTCTTCATGTAATATCCCTTGAGTGTTAAAAGGCTCTTAAATGTCCATCTCTTTACATGAATATCTAGTACGTTGACATCTTTTTGTAATTGGATATTTGAAAATTGTTTGTGCATTAACTCGTAAAACCCTTTACAACCTAAATAATAAGTGTCTAAATTTCTTTTTGAAAAATTGTTATCGTGCGAATTGATTTTTAGAGATTCATTATTAATAAAAACACCACCATTTTCTCTCCCACACAAAGCAAGCATTGCGTGATCTGCAAGATGTGGACTCCCATAATTCGGCATTCCTCCAATTGCTTTTACAATACTACTCTTTAAGATGCAATCAGACCATAAAAAAGCAGCAGTAATATATGGATTCAATAATTCATAAACAAAATTATTTTTGTCACAGTATTGAATTTCACCATTACCTTTTCCTTTTCTTAAACAATTAATATAAATTGATTGATCTGGTATTTTATCAAAAATTTCATGAAAGAAATTTAATTTTTCAGTGTCTGAAAAAAAATCGTCATCTGTAATCATTATGATATAGTCTCCAACAGAATTTTTAATACTTCTGTTGAAACTTTCAATCATACCTAGATTTGTTAGATTAGGGTTGTATTTAAATCGGCTATCGAATTTATTGACAACAGTCTCTGCACTACATTCAGGGTCATTGTCGGAAACAACAACTTCAAAATCTTTAAAAGTCTGAGAACTTATAAAACTTAACTGTTTTTTTAAAAGTTCAGGGCGTTTATAAGTTGAAATGCAAAAACTAATCCAAGGCATTTTAAAATTTTTAATTAATTTTCTTTATTTCAATCTTTTTAAATATCCGCTTGGTGCAACACTAATCAATACCTTGTTATCAACAGACTCATCTATTGAGAAATCTTTGTTTTTTTCAAGGAATTCGTTCACTGCTGTTTTTGGATTATTTCCAATTCCCCATGGTCTTGATTGAGAAAAATAACCCTCAGGTAAATCTTCAACAATAGTATCAAAGACTACTAAGTAAGAGTCTTTTGTTACAAAGGGTGAATACATTTCTAATTCTGCTAAAACGTGTTCATGTGTATGATTGGAATCTAAACATACGAGTATTCGTTTCTTTCCTTTTGTATATTCAGCCACTTTGTCAATAGTTTCTTGTTCAATTGCAGAACCCTCAATCATCTTGATTCTCTTGAACATTGGATGCTTTTCAATTTCTGCCTTATTGTGAGCTCTAATATCAATATCGATACCTAGAACCTCTCCTTCACCAATTAATTCTAATAAAGAGGCATAGTAAATTAATGATCCGCCGTGTGCGATGCCTGTTTCTATGATTAAGTCGGGCTTAATATCCCAAATCAATTCTTGCATGGCAATCATATCTTGAGGATATTGAATGATTGGTCTTCCCATCCACGAAAAATTGTATGAATATTGTGCTTTGTTAGAGGCAATATTAAACTCCTTTGCAGCTTCTAATAATTCTTTGTTTTGCCCGTTTTTATTAACACGCAATTTTCTTTCTTCAATAAATTCCTGAACAGGATTACTCATTACTTTTTATTTTATTTAATTTATCAATATTTCCCCAAAAACTCATTGGTTCATAATCCGGGTAGGGATAATAACCTAAATTAAGTTTAATAGATGCATTAGCTTTATCAATATATTTTACAACAAGCGATTTGACAGTAGTTGGTAAACCACTTGCACAATTTATAATACCCTCTATTTTATTTTGCAGTGCAATAATAACTACATTTTGGGCAACCACTTCAACAGGTAAAAAATCTCTAATTTGCTCTCCTCCACTCATGTTAAACTCTGCCTCTTTATTTAAAATTGCTTTGTCAAGTTGCGAAAATAAGGATTTAGGGTTCTGACCCTTCCCATACATATAAAAAAGACGTGGCCATTTTAGCGAAAATGAATATTGTTTTTGTAATTCTACCAAAAACTTTCTTAAGCAGTCTTTTGCTAGAGCGTACGGGTTATCCGGCATTGATGGCAAAGATTCTAATAGTTCGCCATTTTGCATTCCATATTCAAAACAAGTGCCTGAGATAGTTATGTTGGTAGCACCGTTCACAATTAAGTTCTTTAAAAAATGATAGTGCTGTGGTAGATTATCTTCAAAATGAAAGAGTGCTTTATAATTTGGTAATCCTTCCCAGGCAAGGTGTATAATAATATCAGGATTTTTAAAGTACTCAAAGTAATTTATCTCGCTTTTGAATGACTTGATATCAAAAGGAATATAATTTACATTTGGAAACCATTCCATTTTTATCGCATTATCAATGGTTCTAGAAGATGCAATAACCTGATGCCCTCTTGAAAGAAGTGAATTCACTACATAATTTCCAATAAATCCTGTTGCACCGGTTACTAAAACCTTCTTCATGTTACTACGATAATTTTTGAGTTATTTGCTATTAGTTGCTGTTTTCTGTTTTCAAATTATAAGCAAGCCCATTGTCATTATTTCTATACACATTAATTAAAGTACTTCAATTGAAGGAATTGGTATTACAAATTTGCCACCCCAATCATTAATGTAGTTTAGTTGTTTCGTAATTTCTTCTTTCAAATTCCAGGGAAGTATTATGACGAAATCTGGTTTATTTTCCTTTAAATGAGTTTCGTTAACAACAGGAATATGACTTGCAGGTAAAAACTTATGCTGCTTATGTGGGTTTGCATCAACCACGTAGTCGATTAAATCGGACTTAATGCCACAATAATTTAATAAAGTATTTCCTTTAGCAGCAGCACCGTAAGCAGCAACTTTCTTTCCTAATCGTTTTTGAGTAATTAAAAAATCAATTAAGTCCAATTTTACCCTGAGTGCCTTTTGTTGAAAGTTATCATAATAGCTAAGAGTTGTCAATCCTTTTTGTCTTTCTTTTTCCAACAACAACTCAACATTTTCCTCAATTTTCTTCGACTTATCCTCTTTATGTTTTGCATAAATACGTAAAGAGCCTCCATGTGTTGGAATCTCTTCTACGTCAAACATCTCTAATCCCTGAGATTCAAAAATTCTTTTTACTGAATAAAAAGATAAATAAGAGAAATGCTCGTGATAAATTGTGTCAAATTGATTCTTATCTACTAATTGCATTAAATGAGGAAATTCCATTGTAATTACTCCATCATTTTTCAAGATATACTTCATCCCTCCTACAAAATCTAAAATATCAGGCACATGTGCTAGTACATTGTTCCCTAATAATAGATCAGCTTGTATTCCTTTTGTAACTAATTCCTTGGCAAGTCTAACCCCAAAAAAATCCACAACCGATTCAATTCCCTTCTCCTTAGCAGCTTCTGCAGTATTAGCAGTAGGTTCAATTCCTAAAACGGGTATTGACTTTTCTTTAAAGTATTGCAACAAGTAGCCATCATTAGAAGCTACTTCAATCACTTGTGAGTTAGATGAATAGCCAAATCGAGCAGTCATCTTATCTACATACTGTTTGGCATGAGCCAACCAACTTGTAGAATAGGATGAAAAGTACACATAGTTGCTATCAAAAATAGCATCCGACTTTTTATATTCATCCACTTGTACTAAAAAGCATTCAGGACAGGTGTATACTTTTAGTGGGAAAAAAGTTTCAGGCTCATTCAATTGTTCTTTCGTTATAAAAGAATTTGAAGCTGGAGAATTAAATAAATCAATAAAAACATCGGAAAGCTCCGTTTTACAAAATCTGCATTGCATTTTAAATTCCTTTAAAAGTTTCTTTATTAAGTTGTGAATGTGTAGAATCCCTATCAGATATTTCAGTAACCGCTAAAGGCCAATGAATAGAAAGTAGAGTTTCATTGTATAATAATCCTGCTTCTGCATGAGGAGTATAAAATGCTGAATGGTGATAAATTAATTCTGCATCATTACTTAAAGTTTGAAATCCATGTGCAAATCCAGCAGGGATATAAATCATTTTTTTATTCGCAGCCGACAATTCAACTCCAATATGCTGTAAAAATGTGGGTGAATCTTTTCTAATGTCAACAATTACGTCATATACTGAACCTGCAATACAACGTACCATTTTAATCTCTTGATAAGGTGGATGTTGAAAGTGCATACCTCTAATTGTACCTTTTTTTGATGAGAATGAATGATTCATTTGCACCCATTCTTGTTCTAATCCTACTGCCTTGAATTCATCTTTACAGTAAGTTCTCCCAAACCATCCTCTTTCGTCCGAAAATATTTTCAAGTCGATAATAAATGCACCTTTCAAATTTATTTCTGTAAATATCATAAGGATTGAAAGTTGTTTATTTGAGAAATACTAAAATCCAACCTCTCTGAACTACTTTTTTTATACCATTCAATAGTCCATTTTATCGCTTCTTGTGCATTTAATTTGGGCTGCCACTGCAATTCTTTATTCGCTTTTGAAATATCAAGTTTCAATAAATTAGCTTCATGAACTTCCTCATTGTTTGAGGTGTCCATCCAATCTCCTTCTCCCCAAACATCAATTGCCAATTTTGCTAAATCTTTCACCTGAAGATGATCTGAAGGCAAAGGACCAAAATTGTAAGCAGAAGAGTACTTTTCAGGGGTATCTTTTAATAAGGCCCCTAATAAAAGATACCCACCTAAGGGTTCTAAAACATGTTGCCAAGGTCGAACTGATAAAGGATTACGAACATTAATCGTCTCCTTTTTTTCTAAAGCTCTTACAATATCAGGAATAATTCTGTCTTTACTCCAATCTCCACCACCAATCACATTCCCTGCACGTACACTTGCAATTGCCTTTGAGTGTTGTGTGATTTTATTTAGATTGAAAAAAGAATTTCTAAAACTATTTACTACAATTTCAGCGCAAGCTTTACTAGCACTGTAAGGATCATAACCACCTAATTGATCACCTTCATTATACAATACATCTATTTCCTTATTCTCATAAACCTTGTCAGTAGTTATAATAATAACGGTACAGGAGCCTTCCAATTTTGAAACAGCTTCTAATACATTTGCAGTGCCTGTAACATTAACATCAAAAGTTTCGGAAGGAACTTCGTAAGATCGTCTAACTAAGGGTTGTGCAGCAAGATGGAAAACGAAATCAGGGTTAAATTCAACTATTTCATTTTGCAATTTTTTAATGTCCCGAATATCTCCAATAATGCTTTGAAGTAGATTTATAGGTTGTATTAATCCAAAAAGACCATTGTCGTATTCAGGTTCTAAGGCATATCCTTTCACTTCTGCACCTAATAAATACAACCATGTAGCCAACCAAGAACCTTTAAAACCAGTATGACCAGTAATAAATATTTTTTTCCCTTGATAAGCCTTTTTAAAAATTGAATGATTTACCATTTTTTCCATACAGCTTTATCTTGTTGCCAAAGTCCCTCTAATTCAATTTTATCCCTTAGGGCATCCATGCACTTCCAAAAGCCAAAGTGCTTATAAGCTACTAATTGATTGTCATCAGTCATTTTTTCAAGCGGTGCATCTTCCCACATCATTTCTTCCATATCTCCTTCAAAATAGTTGAAAATTTCAGGATTTAAAACAAAAAAACCAGCATTTATCCACTTACTTTCATCTTTAGCTTTTTCTCTGAATGCGGCAACCTTTCCGCTCTCTTCAAGTTCCATTCCACCAAATCGGGCCTCCAAACTTACTGCAGTTACAGTTGCTGCCTTACCATGTGCATTATGAAAATCAACCAATTTCTTAATGTCAATATCAGAAACACCATCCCCATAAGTTAACATGAAGGGCTCATTTCCTATATATTTCCTTACTTTATTTAGTCTGCCAGCTGTTTTTGTGGTAGCCCCTGTTTCTACAAGGGTTACTTTGAAGTTTTCTGAATTATTGCCATGAACTTCTACATTATTACTTGCCACATCTATTGTAATATCTGAATTATGTAAAAAATAATTCATAAAATATTCTTTTATCAGATAACCCTTATATCCAAGACAAACAATAAATTCATTGTAACCGTAAGAAGCATAAATTTTCATTATATGCCACAACATAGGTTTTCCTCCTATTTCGACCATAGGTTTAGGTCTTGTATCTGTTTCTTCAGCAAGCCTTGTCCCTAATCCACCAGCAAAAATTACGACTTTCATAACAGTTTATATAAAGCCGCAAATCTAAAGGCTTTTGCGTAACGTTTAAGTGCAAGTGATAAAATAAATACATCTTTCTGTTTGGGTTTTTAAAATATGCTAAAAACTTACTATAAGTACCTGGAATCTTGAATTAAAGAAAGAATATTTTAATTTGAGTCATCTCAAGTGGGTTAAACCCAGATAACGCAATAGACACGTTATGAAATTCAGAAATACAAAAAAGACAAGTTTTTATACAGATTTTTTGACTGAAGACATAATAAATTACGTTGAAGTCAAATAAATCAAGTAAAAGCTTGTGTTTAAAGTAGTTGTGAATTGTAATAGTGTCCTATTGCGTAATCTGGGTTAAACATTAATAAAAAAGATTTTTACGCCTGTTTTAGCTTTGAAATGCCATGTTTATATCTTGACAATGTTTTTTTAACTCGTTATTTTTGTTGTTATTTTTCAGACTACTATTTACGATCAATATAAATTTGTATCCGGAAGTAAAAAACATGCGAGTGAGTGTCCTAATGTTTTATGCTTAGACATTTCTTTCAGAACTAGTGAAATGTTTTTTATTAATTTCAAATTTGCTATAGGTTAGTGAGGTATTACTAGAATAACTTGAAACAGATCTATTAAGTTGTTCGAATGCATTGTTTAAGTTGTTAATATTACTTGTTTGAATGCCAATAATTATAATACAATACAATTACCTTCAAGACTCCACAAATCAAAAAAGTTATTGCGTTTCAGATTACTTATTTACACATTAGATAGAAAGTTTACAGTACTTCTGTTTGCTTTTTCAGGACTAAGTATTTATATTGCATTTATTTTCATTTTAAAACGAACTTAATGGGCTTTATTGAAAGGCTAAAACACTACAAATTAGTAAGGGCGATTATTTATACTGTTGTTGGTGCGATTACTTTTCCTGGGCTTGCTATTGTAAATAAAATCAGAATTAGTGGTACAGAACACATAAAGGACCTTCCTAAGCATAATGTATTGTTTGTTAGTAATCATCAAACGTATTTTGCAGATGTGATGGCATTTATACACATTTTTTGTGCAGTAAAATGGAGAAAGCAAAATAGACTCGGTATTCCTTATTATTTGTTAAGCCCAATTACAAATATGTATTTTGTTGCTGCAGAAGAAACAATGAAAGGTAGTTTAATTAGTCGTCTTTTCATTTTAGCAGGTGCATTGACTGTAAAAAGAACTTGGCGTGCAGAAGGAAAAGAAGTTAGAAGAGGATTAGATCCTTCTGATACCCGAAAAATTAATCAAGCTCTTGACAGTAGTTGGGTAATCACATTTCCACAAGGAACTACAAAGCCATTTGCACCAGGTAGAAAAGGGACGGCATATATCATTAAAAATAACCGACCAATTGTAGTACCTGTTGTTATAAACGGCTTTTGGCGTGCATTTACCAAAAAGGGATTGACTTTTAAAAAGAAGGGCTCTACACTCACTGTTCGCTTTAAAGCACCCTTAGAAATAGATTATGATGCACCAACAGAAGTGATACTTAGTCAAGTAATGGATGCAATTGAGCAGAGTAGGGAATTTATGATGAAAGGTGCACATCATCATTTGAAAGAGTTGGTTGCTGAAGTGTAGGGATAAGTATCAAGTGATTAATGATATGTAATATGTATCCAGTATCACCTTAAATATCTTAATCAAAGCTTAATTTTATATCAATTACTTTTAGTTGAACATTACTTTCATTATTCCATTCGTTCAAATCTAAGGTATAAACAATGTCTATGGGTTCATCCATTTGAAGTATGTCAAATTTCTCTGCCATGTTAAATCCAATTCCATTTACTATTGTCTCTTCCTGTTTTACAACAAAACGAATATGTTGTTCTTTAACAATTTTACTAAAACCTGTATTCATTACTTTTTTGGTTATAAAAACAGGTCGCATATTATCAGGGCCAAAGGGTTCAAATTGATTAATAATTTTATAAAATGCTAAATTGATATCTTTTAATTTGATTTCTGTATCTATCAATATTTCTGGTATGAGCGCATCAGGCGTTATTGTAGCAGCAACTACCTTTTCAAAGGCTTCAGTAAAAGGCATCACTTGCTCGGGTAACATTGTCATTCCTGCCGCAGCAAAGTGTCCGCCATATCCCAATAAATATTCTTTACAAGCATGTATCGCTTCGTATAAATTAAATTTTACTACACTTCGAGCACTACCAGATACTAAATCACCACTTCTTGTTAGTACAATTGTTGGTCGATAATATGTTTCAATTAATCTACTTGCAACAATACCAACGACTCCTTTGTGCCAATGAGGTTGATATACAACTGTTGTTTTCTTGTTCTTAAGTGTTTCATCTTGTTCCAACATAGCCAATGCCTCACTTGTGATGCTTGCATCAGCTTCTCTTCTATCCGTATTGTCGCTATGTAGTAATCCAGCAATCTCCATTGCTTTAATCACATCTTTTTCTATGAAAAGTTGAACAGCTTTTTTTGCATCATCCATCCTTCCTGCAGCATTTATTCTTGGCGCAATTACAAAAACTAGGTTTGTAATAAACATTTCCTTTTTTATGCCGGAAAGCGTCATTAAAGCTTTTATACCTGCACAAGGATTCTCGTTTACTTTTTTAAGGCCATAATAGGCAAGTATTCTATTTTCTCCAATCATAGGTACAATATCAGCTGCTATTGCAGTTGCCACAAGGTCAAGATATTGCATGAAACTTTCATCAGGCAAATTTAACTTTTCAGCAAGCGCCTGCATCAATTTGAACCCTACTCCACAACCACATAATTCTTTAAAAGGATAGGCACAATCTATTTGTTTTGCATTTAATATAGCAATTGCTGCAGGTAAAGATGTATCAGGAAGATGATGATCGCATACAATAAAGTCAATATTCAATACGTTAGCATAATCAATCAATTCAACACTTTTAATTCCACAATCAAGTGAAATAATAAGTGTAATGCCTTTATCTTTTGCGTAATCAATACCTAACTTACTAACGCCATATCCTTCCTTATATCTATGTGGAATATAATAATCAACTTCTGAATATATTGAAAATAGAAACTGATACATAGCAGCAACACTTGTTGTGCCATCGACGTCATAATCTCCAAAAACTAATATCCTTTCTTTATTATTTATTGCATTTAAAATTCGTTCAACAGCCTTAGCCATATCTTTCATCAGCCAAGGACTATGTAATTCTGTAATTTGGGGTCGGAAAAAAAGTTTTGACTTTTCAAATGTATCAATGCCTCTCTGTGCAAGAATAGAACATAGAGAATAGTTTATTTTCAAAGAATTTTGAAGTGATAATGTTTTTTCCGTAAAATCTTCTAGTTTGTGCCACCTTTTTTTCATTATCGCTTAATTTTATTTTGACTTTGTTTTTTAGGACAACTTCTTTATAGAAGAGGTAGGTAAAGAAATTTGATGATTTAACAAACCTTACTTTTCAATATTGATATTTTAATTGAGTTATTTTGAATGACTGATCTGGCCATGACTTTAGAAGTTTTAAAAAAACTTTTAGTCCTATTTAGTATTTCCTATCAGTTGTATATCTAACTAACTCTTCTAAGGCCTGTCTTACCTCCGTGTCATCAAAACAATGGAGAATATCAAGTGCTTCATCTCTAAATGTGAACATTTTTTTTTCAGCGTAATCTATTCCTCCAAGTATTTTAACTTGATTTATCACGTAATCAACTTTATCCTTGTTAGTGTTTTGATTTTTTATAATATAAATAATTTTCTTCTTAATTGATAAGTCACAATTATTTAATGTATAGATTAATGGTAATGTTAGCTTCTTTTCCTTTATGTCGTTACCTGTAGGTTTGCCAATATCGGAGTTGCCATAATCAAATAAATCATCTTTTATTTGAAAGGCCATTCCAACTTTTTCTCCAAATAAACGCAATTGTTCAATTTTCTCTTGATCGTTGAATGTGCTACAAGCACCCGCTGCACAGGCAGAGGCAAGTAATGAAGCTGTTTTACCATTGATTATTTCATAGTAAACAGATTCATCTAGGTTAAGCTTTCGAGATTTTTCAATTTGTAACAATTCGCCTTCACTCATAAGTTTTACTGCTTCAGAGAGAATTTGAAGAATTTGATGATCTTGATTATTAAGTGAAAGTAATAATCCCTTTGATAAGAGGTAATCTCCGACTAAAACAGCAATCTTATTTTTCCAAAGTGCATTTATGCTGAAAAAGCCGCGACGCTCATCTGCCTCGTCTACAACATCGTCATGTACAAGGGTGGCGGTATGTAATAATTCAACAAGTGAAGCAGCTCTGAAGCTTGATTCAGATATTGGACCACCAAGTTTTGCGCATAGCAATACAAACATTGGTCGTATTTGCTTCCCTTTCCTTTTTACTATATATTCCATTATCCTGTCAAGGAGTGCAACTCTACTTCTGACAGCATCTCTGAAATGAATTTCGAATAATTCTAATTCTTTTAATATTACTTTTTTTGCTAGATTCATATATTTATGGCTGCAATATAGCTTTGTGAAAACAAATAAAAGCAAAATGCAGCATTTTTAATTGTGTTCTTGTCTAAATTGCTAAATAAGTCATTTTAATTTGGTAGTTTGACTAATAAATCTATTTTTGCAAATTAATTTTATAACAAGCATATATACGTTCATCTTTTAATCAATAATTATGGTAAGCAAAAAGTACACAGTTTTAATCGCGCTTTTACTCACGTTTGGAGTATCAGCATTTGCACAAACTTCAGTATGGGATTGGAAAGACTCTTCAGTTGTCCCAGTAAAAAGTATCACTCAGTTTAATGAGTTTAAACAAAACAAAAATCCGTTTCCTCCAATGCCTCGTAATGCATGGGAAATTGGACTTGGTCTTGGAGCATCAAGTGTAACAGGTGATTTGAGTGCTAAAACAGGTTTAGGACTTAGTGTTACGCTTAGGAAAGCCCTAAATAACACGTTTTCTTACAGATTAGGTTATTTTTATTCTTACAATGTTGGTGGAGATGGAACTTTTCACAATTATGATGGAACTGTATACAACCGTGCAACAGGTGTAGGAAATTCTTTTACAAGTGAGTTGCAGAATTACTGGTCAAATCCTTATAAGAACTACTCACACAATGCTGCA
Source organism: Chitinophagaceae bacterium (assembly GCA_947379895.1). GTDB lineage: Bacteria > Bacteroidota > Bacteroidia > Chitinophagales > Chitinophagaceae > Parasediminibacterium. Next base: position 37,028 of record CANCPA010000004.1, read on the forward strand.
ATTGATTTTATAGCATCACTAAATACTGTTAGTAACTACAGAGGTGATCCAATTTCAAATTTGTATGCTTTTGGAGGTGTAGGTATAACTGCAAGTAGTACTGAAGTATTAGTTAAAGGAACTAGCTCTTATGTATTCCAACGTGGTATTCCTGGATCTCAGCTACTTTCATCAAGTGGTAAGACTATTGTGTTTACAACATTTGATTTAGGTCTTGGATATGCCTACAAGCTTAATAACAAAATTAATATTGGAATTGAAGAGCGCATTATCTCTCCTGTTAAGCACGTAAACTATGTTCAAGGATTCAATACACAAACTGGAACAAAGAATATTTATTATTTCACTGCACTTAAGTTAAACTATAACCTACTTTAAGCAAAGTTTAGGAGGAGAATAATAAATTTAGAATCAAATTTTCAAAAATTTCAATTTAATAAAATGATAAGTAAAAAAATTCTTTTAGTAATAGGTTTAGTGGCTTCACTTTCTTTAACATCGAAGGCACAATCAACAAGCAAAAACAGAACGGAGCCATTGTGGTGGATTAATCCGAATGATTATATTTATAGTGAATTAAGTACTCCTCAGCATATGAAATTGCCTAAGGTGTCACTTCCTGATTCTGATGGTGATGGTATTCCTGATCAATTTGATCTAGAACCAAACACTCCTGCAGGTATTCCTTCTGATTCTCATGGAAGAGCATTAGATACTGATGGTGATGGTGTTCCTGATTTTAAAGACAAGGAATTAATTACACCAACAAGATGTTTCCCTGTTAATGCTGATGGTATTGGAACATGTCCTGAATCTTCTTCTTCTTGTTGCACTGATTTGAAGAAAAAGTTACAAGATTTAATAGAAACAGGTCTTATCAGTAAAAAAGCTGAATGTAATATTAACGCTTTACCTAGTATTCAATTCAAGGGTGGTTCTCATTTATCAAAAGAAGCTGAAATTATTTTGGCATCTGCTGCAACTAAATTAAAGGCTAGTCCTGAATGTAAAGTTAAAGTTATTGGTTATGGTGCTTCAAGTAAGGCTGCTCAACAACTTAGCTATGACAAGGTTAGTGCTGTTATTAAGTACTTAGTAGAAAAGAATGGTATCTCTGAAAGTAGAGTAATATTTGTTTACGGTCAAGATGGTGATGTAAACACGGTTGATTTACAACCTACTACTGAAGTAGGTCCAAATTCTGTTCCTGCTCCACATCCAAATTTAAAGCGTAAATAATTTTGTAAAATAGATTATTGGGCTGCTTCTTTATAGAAGCAGCCCTTCTTTATTTATACTATAGCATAGATTTTATTTGTTTTTGGATTATTATTAACCTTCAGAAATAGATTGTATGACATTAAACTTTTATTTTGCGCTTTTTAGAATATTATTCAAATATGAATAGGATTTATTTGTTGATTTGTTTTGTTGTTTTATTCGCTGGGTGTGCATCTAAATTTGCTCAAATCCAAAAGAGTACAGACTATGAGTTCAAGTATAAAATAGCTGATGATTACTATGCACAAAAAAGATATGTTTATGCTCAACAATTATATGAGGACTTGATCCCTTTTCTTAAAGGGACTTCAAAGTACGAAGACTTGTTTTATAAATTAGCATATAGCTATTATTTACAAGAAGACTATGTAAATGCTGAAAACCTATTTAAGACATTTACAGAAACCTTTCCTTCTAGTAATCGTAGTGAAGAGTGTGAATATATGCGTGCATACGTTTATTTTAAGCAATCTCCAAAAATTGATCTCGATCAGGCGAATACTTCAAAAGCAATTGGGTTATTACAGGCATTTATTAGTACGCATCCTACATCAAAGAGGGTAAAAGACGCTAATGATTTGATTGATCAATGCAGAGAGAAATTAGAGTTGAAAGAATTAACTGCTGCTGAACTTTATTTTAATCTTGGTTATTATAAAGCTGCTGCAATATCGTATTCGACATTATTGGAAAATTATCCTGACTCTAAGCATGGCGATGATTACAAGCTGCATATCATCAAGTCTGATTATCAATATGCCTTATTGAGTTATGAATATAAACAAAAAGAACGCTTTGAAAAGGTATTATCTGAATACTCAGATTTTAAAGAGAGATATCCTGATAGCAAATTATTAATTACTGCCACAGAATATAAAAACTTGGCATCAAACTTTTTAAAAAATAGCATAAAATGAGTAGAATTAAAAAAGGGTTTACAGTAGGTAATATCCCCGCTTCAGTTGAAACGAAAAGTTTAATAGATATTAAATCGAAGACAGGCAATCTATATGAATCTATTGCGATTGCGTCAAGACGTGCTAATCAAATTAATATCTCTATTAGGGAAGAATTGCATAATAAGCTTGAGGAGTTTGCTACTCATACTGATAGTTTAGAAGAAATCCATGAAAATAAGGAGCAAATTGAGATTTCTAAACAATACGAAAGAATTCCTAATCCAGCCGTTCTTGCAATTCATGAATTTATGGATGACAAAATTTATTATCGTAAGAATGATACTGATTTGTTCAGATAATAAGTATTAAGATGTTTAAAGAACGACAGTAATTTTACTGTCGTTTTTTGTTACTTAATTTCAGAAATGTTAGAAAATAAAAAAATATTAATTGGTATTACCGGAAGTATTGCTGCATATAAGATAATATCTCTTACACGTTTGTTAGTAAGGGAAGGTGCAGAAGTTAGAATCATTCTTTCTAAGGCTGCCACTGATTTTGTTCCTTCGTTAGTGTTAGCAACATTATCTAAAAATCCTGTTCTTCAAGATTTAACTATACAGGATGAATGGGCTAATCATGTAGAGCTAGGAAGATGGGCTGATGTTTTTTTAATCGCACCACTTACTTGTAATACACTTGCGAAGATGGCCTGTGGTATCTGTGATAATTTGTTGTTGGCTAGTTATTTTTCAGCAACATGCCCGGTTGTTTTAGCACCTGCTATGGATGAAGATATGTGGCATCATCCTGCAACTAAAAATAATATTAAGAAAGTTCAAGAGTTTGGTAATACAATTATTAATGTTAATAGTGGTGAACTTGCTAGTGGATTATTTGGAGAAGGTAGGATGGCGGAGCCCGAAGAAATACTCACGTTTCTTCAAGTTAAGCTAGGTAGTTCTCAAGAACTTTCCGGTAAAAATGTATTAGTAACTGCTGGACCTACTTATGAACCTATTGACCCTGTAAGGTTTATTGGGAATCATTCAAGTGGAAAGATGGGATTCGCAATTGCTGAGCAATGCCAATTAATGGGTGCGAATGTTACCCTGATTACCGGCCCAACTAGTGAAGTATTGAAACATACAAACATAAATCGTATAGATGTTGTGACTGCAAATGAAATGTTTCAGCAATCATTGAATCTTGTTGAGGATAGTGATATCATCATTATGAGTGCTGCGGTAGCTGATTATTCTCCTGTAGTTGTTGCTAAAGAAAAAGTAAAAAAGAGCCAAAAGGAGTGGAGCCTTGAACTTACAAAAACCAAAGATATTTTAGCAAGTATTGGTGCAATTAAAAAGCATCGGCAGTTCTTAGTTGGATTTGCTTTGGAAACGGAAAATGAACAAGAAAATGCTTTTCAAAAATTAGTTAATAAAAATGCCGATTGCATAATATTGAATTCACTTAAAGATAATAATTCTGGTTTTGGTTACGACACGAACAAGATTACTATACTTGAAAAGTCTGGGAGTACAATTGAATTTAGTTTGAAATCTAAAAAGGAAGTAGCTAAAGATATCGTTTCATATATAATATCTAAAGTAAATGTTTAGAAGAGTTATTATAATATTTGTTTTCTTAACGTATTCATTTGTTAGTTCTTCTCAGGAATTACAGGGAAAAGTTACTGTAAATGCGACTAGAATTAATTCAACTGTTGATAAAAAAGTTTTTGTAACATTACAAAATCAGCTGACTAATTTTTTAAACAATCGCAGGTGGACTAAAGATGTATTTAAGCCCAATGAAAAAATTGTATGTAGTTTTTTATTGAGCATTGAAAGTATTGTAGAAACTAATGTTTATAAGGGTTCTCTGATAATTCAAGCTGCAAGACCTGTTTACGGTTCTTCGTATCAATCTCCTTTGATTAATTATAAAGATGCTGATATCTCTTTTAAGTATGTTGAATACCAGCCGATTGAATTTAATGATAATAATGTACAAGGGACGGATCCTTTGATAGGTAATTTATCTGCAATTTTTGCTTACTATGCGTATACTATTATTGGGTTAGACTATGATTCCTTTTCTCCTAAGGGGGGGGACCAAATGTTTCAGAAAGCTTTGAATATTGTTAATAATTCTCCCGAATCGAGCAATATTACAGGATGGAAACTATTTGATGGTCTAAGGAATCGGTATTGGTTTAACGAGAACTTAGTAAATAATAAGTATAATGCTATTCACGATGTTTTTTATTCCTATTACCGAAATGGTATGGATAGCATGTACGTAAAAGAAGCCGTTGCGAGAAATAATGTTTTGAAATCAATAACTAGACTGCAATCATTTAATCAAGAGAATTCTGGTACGGCAATATTGCAATTCTTTATGCAGAGTAAAACCAATGAATTAATTGGTGTTTTCAAAAATCTTAAAACTGAGGATAAACCCAAAGCTGTTACTATTCTGACAACTTTAGATGTGTCGAATGCGCCTAGGTATAAAGAAGAAATTAAATAATGAGAAAGTATTTAAGTTATTTTTTTGTCGGAATTGTTCTGCTATCCTGCGGTAACAAGCACAACACCATTCTCACTGTTGCTGAAATGAAGCCAATAATTTGGGAAATGTTGAATGCTGATAATTTGTATTCGCAAAATTCTATTTCTGATACCTCATTTAAAAGTAAAAAAGCTAATGTCGTCTATTATGATAAAATATTTAAACAATACGATATCACAAAGGAACAGTTTTATAATAGCTATAAATTTTATGAGCTTCATCCTCAGAAAATGAAAATTCTTTTGGATTCAGTTGAAGCTTTTGGAATGCGAGAAAAAGCAAATCTTGATAAACCTCTTATTACAAAAAGTAAAAAGTAGCAATAGTTAAAATGTATTTAGTTTAATAATTATTAAGCTTACAATCAAGACACAGTTTGACAATTTAAATGCAAGGAAGCTATTATTTATTTATACTTTCTATTCATAAAAGTACCTACACATAAAAAGTGCTTAATTAATTTTATTCATGTTGTGCTGATTTTTATTGTTCATTTTCATAATACAGCTTGTAAAATTTACGCCCGTTTTCTTCTACTCCTTTTTCAATTAATTCATTATTGCCGTGAATATAAACGTGAAAATTTTTATCTAGTTTTAAAACACTTTTAAAAACGCGGGCTTGTTTCTTAACTGCGGCATCTGATATAGCAAAGCTATCGCCAATTTCTGTGTCATATTCTTCTTCGTAATTGGCTTTGTAGGTCTTAAATAACTCTATAGCTTGGGTATTGTCAATTACTTCGCTTGCAAATTCATCCAAATTGAAATTATCTTTTTCTTTGAAATATTTCATTGAACGGTTTAATAAATCAATTTTATCTGTCTTTGATACTTCTAATTCACCCTCCATTCCATCAGTAACAAAGTTTTTATAGATGCTAAGGGCAGTATTAGTTTGATTATAGTTGTCGTTTCTAACTTTTAGTTTCAAAAATTCGTCTGTCCAATAAACAGCATCGCTACTCTTATTTGTCAAGTCAATTACAGAAACCAAGTACCCCTGATTTTTATAATTATTAAAAATCAGGCATCCTTTATCAAGTTTCTTAATGTTAATTGCTTCTTGTTCATAGCTTACTTGGAAATTTGAATTGTCAGGGTATACTTTCAAATAGGTTTCTTTTGTTTCTGATTTAAAAATTCCAATAGCATCAAACAATTCGCCTTCAATTTGAATCTGTTTGAAATGAGTAATATAAACTTCGCCTGATTTGATTTTTGGATGATTTGAAACATCATACAGATGTTTGGCAATTGAAATAGTTAACGCATGAAAATCCTCGCTTTCCTCGAAAATTGATTCGGAAAAGTGGAACATTTCGTTTAGTTTTAAATTATCTGATGAATGATAAAACTGATAGAGTTCATTACTTTTTTCAAATGGATTCAAGAAGTATTGCATCAGCAATTGTTTCAATATTTCATCATTAATAACTACCTCTTTATCCGAGAAATTGCAAGGTTCTAGTTGTGATTTGTTGCCAATTTTGTGAATCGAAATCTTTTCAAGTGATGCTTCTACGTATGTAATCATTTTTTAGTATGTCTCTTTTCGCTTTATGGTTAGCCTTAAGTGATAATTTGTTTTTTTGATTGTTAAGTATGAAAATTGCATTTTCAAAGTAATCCTTCAGCTGTCATATTCTCCCAAAAGGCTTTTGGAATTAGTCTAGTAGCCATTGCAACATTCTGTTTTATTTTCTCAGGTTTTGTAGTATTAAGTGCCACTGCAACAACTCCAGGTATATTAAAGCCATAGTTAAAACAAGCTTCTGCCGGACTTATATTATATGTTTTACAAAGCGAATAGAATTTTTCCCGCCATTCGTAGAGGGCTTTCCCGGCTTCTGATTCCTGATCAACTAATTGATAATTATAGTAATCGCTTCCAATCAGAAAGCCTCCATTAAATACTGCCGAATTAATTACTTCTATTCCCTTTTTATTTAAGGTTTCTATGAAGCTGAATAATTCTTTTGGATGACTATGTATTGTGAGACTATTAGCTACCATTACCCAATCTAAATCAACATCTTTAGAAATTCTTTCTATAACTCTCCAATCCTTCGATCCAATACCAATTGACTCTACTTTACCCTCTTTTTTTAATTGTTTTAATGCGCTATATGCCTCAAGGATATCCTTGTATCTTTTTTGACGATCACTTTCATTTTCTGCGGCTATAAGGTATTCGTCAGGATCATGAACCGATACCATTTGTGCTTCATATTTCCCTAATAAGTCATTTCCTTGATAATAACATTCAAGTATTCCGTCATAACTAATCTTTTGAACAGCATCAAACTTCAAGTCTTTCCAAACTCCTTTTTCAAAAGTAGGTTCATCCCCAATTAAGGGTGTTCTTATCCATCCCAATTTATTGCTAATGAGTACCTTTTCTTTTGGTATATCTAATTCAGTAAGGCAAGTTCCCAACATTTCTAATGCTAAACCAGCACCATATTTTCCTGCTGAATCAAAAGTTACAAAGGTGTTTGGTGCATTTGCCACGCATTCCCTAACTATTGCTAATTTTGTATTAAATGTGAGGGCTTCATAAAGATTGCCGAGGCAACTAGTTCCGAATATTACGGAGGGGAGAGTGACTTTTTCTTTCATAACTATAACATAAAGACATATAAATTGCTCTTTTTCCCATTTATTTTAGGATAAAACAGTCTGCAAATATAGTTGAATGACTTGGTTTGTCTTGTATGGTTTAAACAAAAGGTTGTAAAGTATTTTTTTTAACTGTCGATTAGATTGTGAAATTAAGTTAGCATAGAAGTTGAAATTATTATTAAAGCTATTTTAGTTTAGAGGATTCAATAATCTTTGCATCACGAATTAGTTATTTGATTCAGTATTCAATCCTTCTTCGTCTCTTGATAGCTTCGCTTTTTTTATAAAAGAGACTCTCTAATTGATACCTGAAAGTAGCACATTTTAACTCTCCTTAGGTATCTGATGTTAATCATTATCTTAATTGCATTGCAACCTGACATAATTGAAGTGAAAAAAACTCTATGTAACCGACTTATTGACAATTTTCAGACACTCAAGCACGTGCTTGTGAGACAGCCGCACATACGTGAATGACAGAAGCACGTGCTTTTGTCACAAAAAGAATCTTTGTAAGGTTCCCGCAGGTGCTTTTGTCGTAGCCGTACTTACGTGAATGGCTGCCGCACGTGCGGGAGTCGTGGAAGTAAGTGCTTGTGTCATTGCAGCACGTGCTTGGGTGGTTGCAGCACGTACGGGAATGGCAGCCGCATTTGAAAAAGTAAGAATTTATATATCTTACAGGTGATAATTGAACGAAAAAGTGATAGGGTTTTATATAAATAAATTAGAAATTTTCCCTTCTTATCCTCGAGGTAAGACTATTCAACCCAGATTACGCAATAGACACGTTATGAAATTTAGAAATACAAAAAAGACAAGTTTCTAAATAGATTTTTTGACTGATAACATAATAAATTACGATGAAGTAAAACAAATCAAATAAAAGCCGTGTTTGAAGTAGTTGTGAATTGTATTAGTGTCCTATTGCGTAATCTTGGTTCAATGCTAAATAGCCGATTCAATTACCTGATATCTGTGTGAGTAATGTATAACACAGTCATTGCTTTATTACTAGTCAAGAGGATTTTATCATAAAGGATACTAAGTTTATCACAAAGCTACACAAGGAATTTTAATAAGTTACTACTCAAGAGGTTACCCCAAAGGCAACGAAGAAAAATCAAGGAAAACAAGGACTTTTTTGTAAATAATTGGAAGGTAAGTACCTAAAAAGTATACTGTTCTTTGTGTTTCTTGGTTCCTTTGTTCAAAACCTTGTGACCCATGTGGTAAAAATACCTGAATAGTAAAGTAATTTATAATCGATCTCTTTCATCTATTTAATTTGAAAACTTTTGGTTCCTTGTTGTTGCCTAGTTTACTTTGTTGTAAAACTTCAAGAAGTAGAAATGAGACAACAATAAATAAAAGAAATACCATTGTTTTTAGTACAAAAAGCCATGCTATAAGCCATTTATTTTACTTTCATTTAATTTTAACCCTTTATATGAACCTAATTCGTTTATTTTGTCACTCTTGTTCAAAAGCAAGTAACATATATCTAACAAGTACGAATGAAAAAATTATTATTATCGTTTATCGCTTTAATTGCTTTCGAAGCAACAATTCTGGCTCAACAAACTAAAACTGTTTCAAAAGATTCGTTAAAAGTTAATGCTCCTATCACGAAAAAAGAAAAGGAAGTAGCTCCAAAAAAAGATTGGAGTAGGGTAGATTTGAATAAAAGACCTGCAGATCATTTTGTTTTTCAATATGGATTAGATGGATGGGCAGGTGCTCCTGATAGTGTGAAAACTAAGGGGTTTTGCCGTCACTTTAATGTGTATTTTATGATTGACAAGCCTTTTAAATCAGATCCTCACTATAGTGTTGCATATGGTGTTGGTGTTGGTACAAGTAATATATTTTTTAATAATCAAATTGTTCATATTGAGAGCAATTCAAGTTCATTGCCTTTCTCGGATGTTTCAAATTCAGATCATTTCAATAAATTTAAGTTGACAACTATTTATGCAGAAATTCCTGCTGAAATTCGGATATACGAAAATCCTGAAAATAAAAATTCTGGTTGGAAGGGTGCTATTGGTGTAAAAGCCGGTATTTTGTTGAAGGCTTATACAAAAGGAAAGAATCTCTTGAATGCTTCAGGTGCAAGTGTTTATGGCTCTAATTATATTCAAAAGGTAAGCGACACTAGATTTATTAATGGAACTAAGGTTGCTGTAAGCGGTAGAATTGGTTATGGGTTTATATCATTACATGGCGATTTTAATGTGCTTGGCGTTTTAAAAAATGGTATGGGACCTACAATCAATGCATATTCAATTGGTTTATCAATTGGTGGACTTTAATACAATAATTAAATAAATTACTAGTGAACCCTGATAGTTGTGGCTATCAGGGTTTGCTGTTTATAAAATCAATCAATTGCTTTGATAGAAAAGAAAATAATAAGACAAGAAGAAAGGGCTGTTTTGGTTGGAGTTGTTCAAAAAGATCAGACGCCCGAACAAGTAGAGGAATACTTGGACGAATTGGCATTTTTAGCCGAAACAGCAGGGGCCGTTACTATTAAAAGGTTTACTCAAAAATTAGAGAGGCCTGATAGTAAGACATTTGTAGGAAAGGGGAAATTGGAGGAAATTAAAAATTATGTAAAGAGTAAAGGAATTACAATTGTCATATTTGATGATGAATTGACCGGTTCTCAGTTACTTAATATCGAAGATGCCATTCAAACAAAGACGGTTGATAGGAGTGATTTGATACTAGATATTTTTGCAAGTCGTGCAAGAACTGCTCAAGCTAAAGTTCAAGTGGAATTAGCTCAATATCAATACATATTACCTAGGTTAAAGGGGATGTGGAAACACCTTGAGCGACAAGGTGCAGGTATTGGTTCGCGGGGACCAGGAGAAACTGAAATTGAAACGGATAGGCGTATAGTGAAGGATAAGATTTCATTACTCCGAAAAAGATTGTCAGAAATTGATAAGCAGGCTTTTACACAAAGAAAAGAAAGAGGCGAATTTATTAGAGTCGCATTAGTGGGTTATACAAATGTGGGAAAGAGTACAATTATGACATTGTTGAGTAAAAGTGATGTCTTTGCAGAGAATAAATTATTTGCGACACTCGATACTACAACAAGAAAAGTTGTCTTTGAAAATACCCCATTTCTGTTAAGTGATACCGTAGGATTTATTAGGAAATTACCGCACCATCTTGTGGAGAGTTTTAAGAGTACGCTTGATGAAGTTAGAGAAGCAGACATTTTGCTGCATGTGGTGGACACTTCTCATGCTCAATATGAGGATCAGATTGGTGTTGTAAATAAGACATTGCAGGAATTAAAGGCGTATGAAAAGCCTATTCTTACCATCTTTAATAAAATGGATTTATATGAGAAAAAATATTTTGATGAATGGCTGAGTTATCCTGTTAAGCAGGATATTCTTCGAGAGTTGAAGGAAAGATGGGAGCGAGAATTGAATGGAAATTGTGTATTTGTGTCTGCCACTGAACGTAATAATATCGATTTGTTGAGAGATACTATCATTAATAAAGTAAGAGAAATGTACGGTATTCGTTATCCATATAAGACGATGCTTTATTAGATTGAGATGAATCGGAAAATAGTAAAGCAGGTGAGAATACATGGTGGTAAGTTGCAATGAGGGAATGAGATTGGGCTTGTAAAATGAAAGAAAAACGTGGCAAGAGAAATTGTTTGGCATAAAGTGGTAGAAGATAGGCGCATGTTAGCATTCAAAGATAATAATATGTGTGTGGTTTCTGTAAATGGGAAAAATATTACGGTTGCGGTACACAAGTCTGTTCTTGTTGCTTTTGCCTATAAATGTCCACATGCAAGTGGAATCATGTCTGAAGGATATTTGAATTCGTTAGGAGAGGCTGTTTGTCCTTTGCATCGATATTCATTTAATACGGTGAATGGAAGAAATACAACTGGAGAAGGATATTATTTGAAGACCTACAAGATTGAAGAACGAGAGGATGGTGTTTATATTGGAATAGAAAAAACAGGAATTTTTGGATAAAATAAAAAATAATTTTGCCATTAAATTCTATCCCCCTATTTTTGCATCCCCGAAAGGGAAAAAGGTAATCCCGAATAGCTCAGTTGGTTAGAGCATCTGACTGTTAATCAGAGGGTCGCTGGTTCAAGTCCAGCTTCGGGAGCAGGTAAAAAAAGAGGTCATTATTGACCTCTTTTTTATTTTCTAAACTTTTGATTATCTCAATTTATAAAAATACTTTCAACTACGACTTGTCTACTTTCTCAATGATTTTAAACACACTTATACCTTTACTTTAACTCAATAAAGAATTGCTTTATTTTATTCAACTGTACACTTGATATAACAAGCATTAAAAATTATTTATCAATAATGGAAATTGATGATTTACAGCTTACGAAGCTCAATTACAAAGAACTAGAAATACTTATAACTTGGGCTAAACAGGAAGGTTGGGATCCCGGATTAAATGATGCTGCCATATTTTGGGAAACAGACCGTGATGGATTCTATGGATATTTTAACCATGAAGAATTAATAGCAGGTGGTGCTATTATATCCTATAATGGAGAATTTGGATTTATGGGATTATTTATTGTTCATCCCAAATACAGGTATTTAGGAATTGGACGTAAACTTTGGTATCAAAGAAGAGATAAATTACTATCAAGAATTAATAAAGATGCTTCAATTGGGATGGATGGTGTAGTAGCAATGCAAGATTTTTACCACAAAGGTGGATTTAACATTGCATTTAGAGATGAGCGTCACGAACGATTAGGCGCTTTGTATGTACTAGACAATAGAGTCTCAAAAATTACAGAATTGGATACGGTGGATATTTTAAATTATGATGCTGCATGTTTTGGTTTTAATCGTCCACAGTTTTTAAAACCTTGGCTAAATCAGCCTTACGGATTTAGTTTTAAGTATGTTGAAAATGGTTTGATAAAGGGATTCGCTGTGATGAGGAAAACAAGTAAAGGCTACAAGATTTGTCCACTTTTTGCAGATGACCAAATTGTGGCAGAAGAATTATATAAAGCTTGCCTTAATGTTGTTCCTAATGAACTAGTTTACATAGACATTCCTATGATTAATCAGTTAGCAATTGATTTAGTAAACAAGTATGAAACCCGATTTGTTTTTGAATGTGCGAGAATGTATTTGAATAAAAATCCATCTATCCCTTATGAAAAAATATTTGGAATCACCACATTCGAAATTGGGTAAAATGAAAAAAAAGTGCAACAGTATGACTGAAAAATATAATATTATTTATAATCCTACTGTCAATATTAGTACAGAATAGCAAACACTAATAATTTTGTACAATCACGAAAAGAATATAGTTTTGCAAGAAAAATTATGGATAGGTTAAAATCGTTAGACCCACCACACAAAGGGCTTAGGAATATTTTGTCGCAGTTTTCTTTATTAGCAGGTAATACGGATTATAAAAGCAATACAGAAATTGAGAGGCTTAAATCATTAGGAGAAGATTTATTTCTTTTATTGAAAAATCATACAAAAAATGAAGACTTATTTATATTAGCGCCTCTTAGAGAAAAATATTTGGAAGAAACAAAATACTTTGAGAATTTACATTCTACACTCGCACAGATGGAATATAAATTAAAAAGCACTCTTGACTCTTTTGATGGTACACAATCAGATGAAATGGGACATGATTTTTATTTGTCTTTTACCGAATTTCACGCTGAATTTTTAAATCAAATAGCCAATGAGGATAGAAACCTTGAAAAGGATATGCAAGCTGCTTTTACCGATGAAGAGTTAGTTCAACATCAAATTGCTATCATGAAAGACATGGATTTTCCTACTTTGCTTTTATGGTTTAAATATATAGTTCCAGCTAGAAGGATTGAAGAAAATGTGCAAGTGCTAAAAGCATTTAAGAGTTCGGGTACTGAGGCATTTGAAGCTGTGCTTAATGTAATTAGACCACAACTAAGCGAAGAACGCTATAATGCAATTGTAAGCCGAGTAAAATAAATAGAGATAATATTTCTGAATAATGAATTTTTTGTTTCAGACTTTACTTCATAATTAGGGGGTAAGTGTATATAGTCTAATCGTATATTAAAATAACAAATGGTATCAGAAATTGATACCATTTGTTATTTTAATACTTCAGTATAAGACTTTAGTGTTGAAGTTTTTCACCAAAATACCTATTCCCATTTCATGCATTTAATAAATCAGTTATGGATTATGAGCATAGGATTAAAATATTTAATGGATATTTTGTATAATTATAAGTATGTATTTGAGTCGAGGAATTGTAGATACGATATATAACATAAAAATGGTTATATGTAAATATTTACTTCTCTTTTGAAAAATTAATTAAGATTACAAGTTGGTAATTTACGTTAAGGGTCTATAATCTGTTCTCTATATCAAATTAAAAAACATTAAGTTAACAATGACGTAAGATATTTTATGCTTATTTGAAAAAATGACATGAATACTTAATTGTTCTTCCAATTTTCCCCTATTACTAAGAAACATACAATAATTGAAGGTAATAGTATAACATAAAGCAGATGTTGCTCCCTCACCTTTGCATCGTAACAAATCAGTTACAAGAAAAATTAAAAAATGAAAAAGTTATCAGTTATTATTTTTACAATAATGTTTATAGTGAACATCGTTGATGCACAAAAGACTAAAAGTGATTTTAGTAGTGGGTTACACTTAGGGCTTAAAGTTGGTTTGAACCGTTCAAATGTTTATGACTCGAAAACCCAAGATTTCAGTGACAATCCGAAAATTGGTTTTGTTGGTGGAGCCTTTGTATCAATTGCACTAAATGAATTAATTAGTATTCAACCCGAATTTTTGTATTCTCAAAAAGGGTTTAAGGGCACAGGAATTACATTGGGACAATCGTATAGTTTTAAAAGGACAACAAATTTTATCGACGTGCCAATCTTTCTAGCTATTAGACCAGCTTCTTTTGTTACCCTTCTCGTTGGACCCCAGTTTTCTTATTTAGTATCACAAAAAGATGATTTTGATGTAACAATGTTCAGTAGTAGTCAAGAACAGCAATTTCAGAATACAGACCTAAGGAAAAATTTGTTATGTTTTGTTGGCGGTCTAGACTTCAATCTAGCTTCCACAGTTATTAGCACTCGATTGGGTTGGGACGTCCAAAGAAATAATGGGGATGGAACAACAAGTGTTCCTAATTATAAGAATGCTTGGATTCAACTTACATTGGGTTACAGGTTATAATTACAAAATTAAAATAAACATTTCAGTCAAGTTTTCTTTTAGCACTGAACAATTTAAACTCAAAAAAAATTTAAATAAAATGAAGAATACTCAAATGCCGGTTTCAGTACATACGCAAGCCATAGTTGATAGAATACAAAATGCAAAACTCACAAAAGCAAATACGATTACTAACAAACAAATCACTGATTTAGTAAGACCATTTTTTATTGGCACCATAATTATCTTATCTTTTGTTATCTTTTCATCATGTGCAAGAAAGGCAGTTTTTCAAGTTTCATCAGTTGTTCCTGCTGCACGTGGATATGTAAAAGTAAAAAAGGATTATAATAAAAATTATAACATTTATGTGAAACTTGATAATTTGGCCGAACCCAATCGATTAACACCTCCCAAAAAAGCATACATAGTTTGGATTGTAGCAAATGATAATTCTACAAAGAATATTGGTCAAGTTAAAACATCAACAAGTCTATTTTCTAATGCCCTTAAGGGCTCGTTTGAAAGTGTTTCTTCATCAAAACCAGTAAGAGTGTTTATTACAGCAGAAGATGATGAAACAGTCCAATTCCCAAGTAATTTGACTGTTATATCAACAAAAGATTTTTAATAAAAAAATCAATGATAATATTACAATTATAAAAAAGGCCCTTGAATGAATTTTCGAGGGCTTTTTCGAATTCTCTGTACAGCCATTTTCAAAAAAATTATAACAATTGAATTGTTGATTGTATTTAAAGGAAACTTAATCCCTTTTGAGTTAATTAGTCTATATAAATTCTTAAATACATCATTTAATATTTCCGTCAATTTGATTTAATACATGCATTATTGGTATTGGTTCAAGTATTATCACATTCCTCGATGTTTAGAATAATTTTAACCTATTTGAAATAACTATGAAACTATGAAAGATATAAGTTTTTCTTGAAATTCTGTAACATTCATCGAATACGCCCCCTTCACCTTTGCTCCATCAAAAAAAGTATATGAAAAAATTGATCAATAAGACG
This sequence comes from Chitinophagaceae bacterium, assembly GCA_947379895.1. Lineage (GTDB taxonomy): Bacteria > Bacteroidota > Bacteroidia > Chitinophagales > Chitinophagaceae > Parasediminibacterium. The sequence continues at coordinate 52,690 of CANCPA010000004.1, forward strand.
GTATTTATTACAGGTGGATTGTCGGGAATTGGAAAAGCATGTGCTATTGAAGCCGCTAAAGAAGGTGCTAATATTGTAATAGCCGATAGAGAAAGAGGCTCGAACATAAAAGCAATGGATGAAATAAGAGTCATTCAGCGGGATGCAGTATTCATTGAATGCAATGTGGCCATTTATGAACAAGTTAAAAATGCTACAGAGCAGACAATCAACATGTTTGGTTCGCTCGACGTAGCATTAAATAATGCAGGCATTGGTGGAAAAACTGGTAGAATTAGTGATTTGGAAGAAAGGGATTGGTTAAGCGTCATCAATATTGACTTGACAGGTGTGTTTTACTGTATGAAACAGGAATTGATTCAGATGTTAAAGCAAAATAGTGGAGCGATTGTAAATATTTCCTCTATCTCTGGCAAAATAGGTTATCCAAAATCTGCACATTATGCAGCAGCAAAACATGGAATTATAGGACTTACCAAAACGGCTGCACTAGAGTATGCTACCGATGGTATAAGGGTGAATGTAATTTGTCCCGGATTTATAGATACCCCCTTACTTACAAAATTGGATTTAGGTAATAATCCTGAAAGAAAGAAGGCTATCATCGACAAGCATCCTATGAACAGATTCGGTACTTCGGAAGAAGTTGCAAATGGATTTATTTTTCTTCCCACAGATGACAGCTCATTTATTACGGGTGCCGCAGTAGATATCGATGGCGGATTCTTAGCCCAATAAATACTAATGATTAAATATTTATCATGAATAACACAGAAATTACGGTCGGAGAATACTTACTACTTCGTCTTAAAGAAATTGGAGTCGATGATTTATTTGGTGTGCCAGGCGATTTTGTGATGGGTTTCTTCAATCAGGTGATAAAAAGTGAGGTGAAATATGTTGGCACTTGTAATGAACTAAATGCTGCTTATGCGGCCGATGGATATGCACGGATTAAAGGGATAGGTGCATTTGCTACCACATTTGGGGTGGGCGAATTAAGTGCTATAAATGGGGTGGCAGGTTCTTTTGCCGAAAGAGTACCTGTGGTGGTCATTACAGGATCACCCTCTACCATTAACTTTCGGAATCGTCCATTATTGCATCATACATTGGGAGATTATCAGATTCCCTTAAAGATGTTTGAAAAAATTACTGTAGCTGCTACACAATTAAATAATGGAGATTCCGCACCTGCTGAAATTGACAGGATATTATTGGCTTGTATTCAGCATCAACAGCCGGTATATATCAGTATTCCAGCAGATGTGGTTTTGATGAAATGTAAAAGACCAGACCCATTCCAGTTTCCTACTCACCCTATAAGTGATGCAGCATCTCTTGCAGAAGCGTTAAATGAGGCGGTGAAAATGTTAGAAAATTCCAAGACTCCAATTATTATTGGCGATGTGGAATTAATCAGGTATAAACTACAAAATGACTTCTCTGCATTATTAGATAAAACTGGTTTCCCTTATGTAACCATGATGTTGGGTAAGACCATTCTTTCTGAACATCATCCACAATTTATTGGACTCTTTGAAGGTGATAGGAGTAGGGAATACGTTTCTGAAAGAGTGGAGTCGGCAGATTGTATCTTGAAGCTTGGTGCATTGATGACTGATTTTAATACGGGTGGATTTACCTCTAACCTCGATGAATCAAAAATGATTAGTGCTAATATTGGTTTCGTAAAAGTAAAGCATCACTATTTTGAGAATGTTCATCTGCATGATTTCATTATTGGACTTACAGAAAGGTTATCTCACCGTGATGTGGGGACACTAAATATTCAATGTGCTGCAAATACCTGTGTACATCGTTATTCCAACCCTTACCAAATGGAGGCTGAAAAAGCACTCACTATAAAAAGATTCTTCGATAGGATGAGTCATTTTATTCCAAATAGTTCTATTGTGGTTGCAGAAACAGGTGTTTCCCTATTTAGTGCTGCAGAGATGCTGATGCCTGATGGAGCGACATTTATCGGACAGACATTTTATGGTTCAATTGGCTATACTGTTGGTGCAACGCTTGGTGCAGGCATTGCAGCTACTGATAGACCAGTCATTCTTTTTGTGGGCGATGGTGCTTTTCAGGTTACCTGTCAGGACCTTTCCACAATGATTCGGAATAAACTGAAAGCTATCGTCTTTTTATTAAACAATGACGGTTATACAATAGAAAGAGTTATTTGTGACCATCCTTATAATGATATTCAACCTTGGCACTATCATAAATTGGTAGAAGTTTATGGGGGAGGTATTGCCTTTGATGTTCGTACAGAAGGAGAGTTAGAAGTTGCGTTGATTAAGGCAGAAAAAGCCGAAGAACTGGTATTTATAGAAATTCACACAGATAGAATGGATTGCCCTGAATCTCTTAAGAGTGCAGGAAAATCTATGGCAAAAATTAATAAACTCAATTAATATGAAAGCACTCGTATATCATAGCCCTGATAATATTTCGTTGGAAAATATTCCAATGCCAAAAATAATGTTATCAACAGATGCTATTGTGAGAATTTCAACAACAACAATTTGTGGTACAGATTTGCATATCCTCAAGGGGGATGTGCCTACAATTAAAGACGGTCGAGTACTTGGACATGAAGGGGTAGGAATTGTGGAAGAAGTGGGTAAGGACGTAACTAGTTTTAAGAAAGGAGAAAAAGTTTTAATCTCATTGATTACTTCCTGCGGAAGATGTAGTTTTTGTAAGAAAGGAATGTACTCTCATTGCAAGAACGGGGGATGGTTACTCGGCAATAGCCTTGACGGCACACAGGCAGAATATGTAAGAATCCCCTTTGCTGATAATGGATTGTATCTCTTACCTCCCGATGCAGATGAGGAAGCAGCAGTGATGTTGAGCTGTATTCTTCCAACAGGTCTTGAATGTGGTACTATTAAGGGAGAGGTTCAACCTGGAGATATCATTGCAATTGTGGGTGCTGGACCAGTAGGCTTAGCTACCTTATTGACTTCAAAATTGTTCTCTCCCTCCAAAATAATCATGATTGATATTGATGATAACAGGTTGGAAGTAGCCCGCTCTTTTGGTGCAACGAATACTGTAAATAGTGCCGATGGTAAGGCATACGAAAAAGTAATGCTCTTGACAGATAATTTAGGTGTTGATGTGGTTATTGAGGCAGTAGGATTATCAGACACTTTCGATATTTGTCAGTCTATAATTGCACCGGGAGGTCATATTGCAAATGTGGGAGTGCATGGTAAACCTGTTTCATTGAAATTGGAGAAACTATGGTCAAAGAATATTACCCTCACTACCCGTTTAGTAGATGCAGGGACTACTTCACTACTGTTGAAAATGGTTCTTTTTGGAAAACTAGATGCCAATAAATTGGTTAGTCATCACTTTGAAATGAAGGACATTTTAAAAGCTTATGACACCTTTAAAAATGCGGCACATAACCATGCTGTAAAGGTTATTATTAGAAATAAGGATTTTTAGATAATGTAAAATAGCTTAGGAAGTTGTACGTCATAAGTTATACGTTTTAAGTTATAAGTTATACGTTTTAGGTTATACGTTTTAAGTTTAAAGCAGACTTAATTATGAAATATGCGGTTCAATTCATTATGAATTATTACGTTTAACCTATAATCTAATACTTACTACCTAATACTTACAACTTAATTGTCATAACTCATAACTCATCGCTCATGAATACAAATTCCCATACAAAAATTATCGCAACACTCGGGCCAGCAACTTCCGAAAAAGAGATACTTTGTAGTTTAATTAAAGAAGGGGTGAATGTGTTTCGGCTAAACTTTTCCCATTCTACCAAAGAAGAGCACTTAAAACATATAAAAAGTATTAAGGAACTCAATACTGAATTGGGAACCAATATTTCTATATTGGCCGATTTGCAAGGACCTAAACTCCGAGTAGGAGAAATTGAAAACAATCAAATTGATTTGGTTACTGATGATATCGTCACTTTTGTAACCCATCAATGTTTGGGCAATAAAGCGCAGATTTATATGAGTTATCAGGAATTTCCGCAGGATGTAAATATTGGGGAAATCATATTGATAGATGATGGTAAACTAAAACTCGAGATTACAGAAACCAATAAAAAGGATACTGTAAAGGCAAAAGTTATTTATGGAGGTTCCCTTTCTTCAAACAAGGGAGTTAATCTGCCTCTAACAAAAGTGTCCCTACCCTGCTTGACTGAAGAAGATATTTCGTATGTAAAGTTCGCCATCAAAAACGGGGTTAATTGGCTTGGCTTATCCTTTGTAAGAACCGCTGCTGATATTCAGGCATTGAAAGATTTAATCAGAAAAGAAAATGGTAACATCAGTATCATCGCAAAAATTGAAAAGCCAGAGGCACTTCTCGAGTTAGATGAAATTATTGATTTGACTGATGGCATCATGGTTGCAAGAGGCGATTTAGGTGTAGAAGTACCTTTTGATGAAGTGCCTGTGTTGCAGAAACAAATCGTCGCAAAATGTATTCATCATTCCAAGCCTGTTATCATTGCCACACAGATGATGGAGAGTATGATTACCAACTTCAGACCCACAAGGGCAGAAGCAAACGATGTGGCAAATGCGGTACTTGATGGTGCAGATGCCTTGATGTTAAGTGCCGAAACAGCAGTTGGAAAGTTTCCTGTTGAAACTATCAGGAGTATGCAACAGATTATTAATTTCACCGAAGAAGAAGGGAATCCTTACTTCAAACAACATGAGCCAATTGAGGGCAGTCATACATTTTTGGCTGATTCCATTTGTTTCAATGCCTCTAAAATGGCACAACAAGTAGATGCTAAAGCAATAGTAGCCTTTACCAATTCGGGCTATACGGCACTAAGGGTATCAAGTCATCGACCTAAATCAAAGATTTATGCTTTTACAAATAATAGACTGTTGATTAATAAAATCCCCTTGATTTGGGGTGTACAACCCTTCTATATTGAAGATTATGATGATTTTAATAAGGCAATTGCTGAGTCAATTAACCTACTTAAATTGAGTAATCTTTTGGAAAAAGGGGACTGTGTAATCCATATTGGTAGCAATCCTTTGAATGTTAATATAAGAACCAATATGATGAGTATTAGTTACATATAGTTTCAGGTTGTAAGTTATACCTAGAACCTAGAAAGTTGCAACCTGAAGTTCGAAACACAAAACTTGCAACTTAATACCTAATACTTAACACCACTTAAATGAACATCTATCAGCAACAAATCGAGGAAGTTGTCAAGCAACTCAATAGCAACATGACCGAAGGGCTTTCCGATGAGGCAATCTTGAAATCGAGGCATCAATATGGAAGTAACGTCCTTAAAGCAACAAACAGCGTTCATCCCTTCAAAATCCTTTGTAGGCAGTTCATTAGTCCCCTTGTTTTAATATTAATCTTCGCAGCAATATTATCCTATTATCTAGGACAAGTTCGTGATGGCTCTATATTATTGGCAATAGTACTTGTGAATGCCCTTATTGGTTTTTATCAAGAATGGAAATCAGAGAATATTTTAGCATCCCTCAATAGTTTGGTGGTAGATAAATGCAATGTTTTTCGTAATGGGAAATTGATAGAAATTCTTTCCTCAAGTATAGTTCTAGGCGATATTGTTCAATTAAATGAAGGGGATGGTATTCCTGCTGATATTCGATTGATAACATCTTCAAACTTTTCTGTCAACGAGTTTATTTTGACAGGAGAGTCTTTGCCTTCCAATAAGATTTTTTCTTTTAATACTACTGAAAATTGCTCATTGGCTGAAATCAAGAATTGTGTATATATGGGTACAACGGTTGCAAGAGGACAGGCCACAGGTATTGTTTATGCAATAGGAACACAATCTGAAATAGGAAAAATTAGTACAACTTCCGATACAATCGAAACAGCACAAGCACCTGTACAAGTCGAAATCGCCGACGTGGCAAAGAAACTTACTTATGCCACTTTAATCATTGCCGCCATTCTTTTTGCCATACGCTTGTTTATGCATGATACTGTTGCTTTGGCACTTGTTTTCTCCGTAAGTGTAGCCGCAGCAATGGTTCCCGAAGGGTTGCCTGCTCAAATTTCTATGGCACTAGCATTAGCTGTCCGTCGATTAGCAAAACGGAATGCCATTGTGAAAAAGATTGCCTCTGCACAAACACTTGGTTCTGCAACTGTGATTGCATCCGATAAAACAGGGACGATTACCAAGAATGAAATGACTATTACAGGTTGTTATTTTAATGGAGAAACCTATACCGTTTCAGGTCTCGGCTACGAGCCACAAGGAAATATAAAGGATGACAAAGGATTGGTATTAAATAAAGATTCAATAGGCAATTTAAAGCCATTTTTCCTTTCGGGATTCCTTTCTTCTAATGGCAAGGTGAGCCCCCCCGATGCTAGTCATAAATCATGGTATTCTATCGGCGACCCTACTGAAACTTCCTTTGCAACGCTCGCCTTGAAAGCAGGTTTTACACTAGCAGATGTAGAAAAAGATTATCCTTCCAAAAAAGTATTTGAGTTCGATTCTTTTCGCATGATGGCAGCTATTATTCGTAGCCATAATCAAAAAGTAATTGCTTATGTAAAAGGCTCAATGGAGGCCATCCTAAAAGCCTCCGTTTCCATTGTAATAGATGGGAAAACACAAGTAATGAGCGAGGAGCAAAAGAAGGAAATGCTCTCGATGGCAGCCTCTTTTTCCGAAAAGGCTTTGAGGGTGATTGCTATTGCTTACCGTGATTTGGAAATTAAGACAGATTATACAATTGATGAGGCAGAAACAGGACTGACTTTCGCAGGATTCGTTACCATGCTCGATCCTCCTCATGAGGAAATGAAAGCAGCAATTCAATCAGTTTTCAATGCACACATAAAGGTATTTATTATCACAGGCGATAATGAGATAACGGCAAAGGCTATTTCCAAAAATGTTGGATTAATGAATCTAGACAATCAATATCCTATCATCATAAAAGGTGCGGAACTTAAAGCACTAACCGACATTCAATTAAAAAAAATATTTAAGAATAGGGCTGTTATATTTTCAAGGGTAACACCCGATGATAAATATAGAATTGTAGATTTATTGATGAAATTGGGTGAAATCGTAGCAGTAACTGGAGATGGCGTAAATGATACCCTTAGTCTAAAACGTGCCGATATTGGAATTGCAATGGGAAAAAATGGTTCGAAGGTGGCACAGGAGGCCGCTAATATGATTTTGCTCGATGATAATTTCTCTACAATAGTAGTCGCCATAAAAGAAGGAAGAACCATCTTCAACAACCTCGAAAAAACTATCAAGACAAATCTCTCTTCTAATATCGCCGAACTCACTTGTGTGCTAATCGGTTTTGTAGGTGTATTCTTTGGTATATCCACGCCTATATTAGCCATGCAAATATTGCTGATAGACATAATAGGAGAAATGTTCCCTCTTATCATGCTTACTTACGATCCTCCACAAGCAGGAATGATGCACAGTCCACCACGCAATCCCCATCAAAAAATCCTCACACCTATGACTATGCGAGGAATCGCCTTTTCGGGCATTGTAATGGGAATTGTGGCTTATAGTGCTTTCCTGTTTTCTTTCAATAGTCATCATGCTTATGAACGAGCCATTACCATCACCTTTGTGTCCATTATCTTCGGTCAATATGCCAACCTTCTATCCCGTCGTACCAGTGATTTTGTGATCAGCAAATATCTATTCTCTAATCGCAATCTGATGATCGCATTTGCCCTGTCGCTTACCTGTATTTTGCTCATCGTATATGTCCCAATTCTAAACCTATGTTTTCATACGGCTCCGTTACAGTTCACAGATTGGTGGTTGCCAATAGGGTGCGGTATTATTTGTATGGCAATCTATGAATTTCGTAAATATTGGAGAAGGAGGCAAGTTGCTTACCATAAATGAGTATGATGTTTCTGTTTGATAATTTTGAAAAGAAAAGAGATTTTCAAAATTAAGTTAGGTACTAAATATTGTTTTATAACTAACAATATTTTTATACCTACTGCATTTATCCTAGCTTATTTCAACCCTCATTTCGAATAATATATCAATTTTTTTACAGTATTGGATTAGTCATATTAACCAATTTATTTTGATGAGTCATTTGCAAAGGAAAGTAAAATCAGAATTAAGTGCAAAATTGATGTATGTCGTTATGAATCTGATCTGTGTGAGATTTGAATTGATGTATGTCGTTAAGCATCTAATCCATATCGTTATGAATCTGATGGTATCGATTATTAATCAGAAGGGTGTCGTTATGTATCTAATCCATATTATTAGAAATCAGAGCCCTGCCTTTAGCCCACAAACACAGGTGAGATTTAAAAAAAGAGGTGTCGTTATGAAAAAAAGGCAACTGAGGCAATTTATTACTGAGGTGTGATTAGTTATTAATGGTAAGATGTTTAGTAAAAGCGGTACGAGGGTAGGTAAAAGGCATAGAAGATAAAGATTTAGAGGTGTCGTTTGAGATATAAGTTATGAGATATGAGTTTTGAAATATGAGTTATGAGTTCGTGTATTATGTTATAAGTTTTTTTGGTGGCGGATTATTTGTTAGTAACTCACCTTACACATTTTCAAAAATTACAAAAAGGTTACCACAAAGTGTGAAATAAAGGGGTTCTTGTTTCTGTTTATATAACTTTTAGAAAAGTAAAAAGGCTACCACGTAGGTAAATAGCCACATAGAAAAGATATAGTTTTTTCTTATGTTTTATTGAAAAGAAGGTCACATAGGAATCCTTCTGCGAAGGATTGGGAACGACTTTTTTGATAGAAGTTATATATTAGGCACAAATGAAACAAAATCTCAGTTGAAAAAAGCGTTTCACTATAAGTTCACATAGACTCGAGTGTAAAAAAGCTAAACTTTTTCTCTATGTTTTCTAATCTAAACTAGTATAAAATTCTATGAGCCTAATGCGTAATCTGGGTTAAATTACTTGTCATTTCTGGATGGGAGACTTCAAATTGTCTGAATTAGGATTTATTGGGTTTAAAGATTTTAGGGTTTTCGTTATTGTTATTGTTTGTCATGCCATAGACTGCTAGGTAAGGTCACACAGATAAAAACCTTTATGTACCACAGACAAAATAAAAAAATCGAAACATAGAAGATACAAAGATTTTTATATGTATACCAAAGTTAAATAGTGAGAATAATCATTCTAATTCCCCTCCACACCTGTGAATCATATAACTTTTATTCATTCCTATGTAATAATCACCTACACACTTGCATTCACCTTTGCCTCTCAAATTCTAAAGTAACAATCATGGAAGAAAAGAAATTAACAACCGCAAGTGGCAGACCCTATTACGAGTTCGACAACTCAATGACCGTTGGCAACCGAGGTCCCATTTTATTGCAAGATTATTTCTTGCACGAAGACCTTGCTCACTTCAACAGAGAGCGTATTCCAGAAAGGGTAGTTCATGCCAAAGGAGCAGGTGCATTTGGCACCTTCACTGTTACCCATGACATCAGTGGATATAGCAAGGCTAAAATATTTTCGGAGATTGGCAAACAAACAAAAATGTTTGCTAGATTCTCATTAGTTGCCGGCGAAAAAGGTAGTGCCGATACAGAAAGAGATCCAAGGGGGTTTGCGCTGAAGTTTTATACCGAAGATGGAAATTGGGATTTAGTAGGTAATAATACGCCTGTATTCTTTATCAAGGATCCTAAAAAGTTCTCCCATTTCATACATACCCAAAAAAGAGATCCTAGAACTAACTGCAAAAACCCTACGAGTATTTGGGATTTTTGGAGTTTAAATCCTGAAAGCCTTCATCAGGTAATCATTTTAATGAGCGATAGAGGTACTCCCTTCTCTTATAGGCACATGAATGGTTTTGGTAGTCATACTTTTTCGATGATTGATAAAGACAATCATCGGGTTTGGGTGAAGTTTCATTTAAAAACTTTACAGGGGATAAAAAACTTTACGGCAAAAGAGGCTACTGAGATGAAGGGTATTGACCCTGATAATGCACAAAGAGATTTAGTAGATGCTATTGATTTGCATGATTTTCCTAAATGGGCATTATCAATACAGGTGATGACCGAAGAACAGGCAATCACATTTCCCTTCAATCCTTTTGATATCACCAAAATATGGAATCATAAAGATTTTCCACTGATTGATGTAGGTATCATGGAACTAAATGAAATTCCTGAAAACTATTTCCGAGATGTAGAACAATCTGCGTTTACGCCTGCTAATGTGGTAGATGGTATTGGCTATTCGCCGGACAAATTGTTACAAGGTCGAATTCTTTCCTATCCTGATGCTCATAGATATCGTTTAGGGGTAAACTATGAAGAGATACCCGTAAATAAATGTCCTTATGCAATCAATAATTATCAGCGTGATGGTACCATGCAAGTAGGTGATAATGGTGGTAGTGAGGCAAATTATCGGCCTAATAGTTTCGATTCAATAATTGCGGATAAAAGCTATAAAGAACCTGCCATGAAATTAGATGCTGACATAGCAGATTGGTACGATAGAAACGAACATGATGATGACCATTTCTCACAGCCAGGTAATTTGTACAGAAAAGTGATGAATGATGCCCAAAAGAAAGAACTCGCAGAAAACATTATTAGCTCTATGTTAGGTATTGCAGGAGATAGGAAAACAGAAATTATCAATCGTCAGCTTTGTCATTTCTTTAGAATGGATGCAACTTTAGGGATGGCAGTTGCAAAGGGATTAGGGGTAAAGATTGATGAGACTTTTATGAACTATCATACTAAGTAGGCCGTCACATTTTGTGAGATGATGGGGCATGTTTCTGTTTGTATAACTTTTAGAAAAGAAAAAAGGCTACCACATAGTCACATAGCCACATAGAAAGGGCATAGTATTTTTATATTTTATAGTAAAAAGAAGGGCACAGAGGAATCCTACTTCGTAGCATTAGGAACGCCTTTTTGAATAGAAAAAGGAGTGTTTTTTTTCAACACAAAGGCAAAAAGACGCTAAGAAACACAAAGAAAAAAGAGAAAAAAAGAACCTTCAGTTTGACTTTGAGTCTTAGAGTCTTCGTGTTGGAAAAATAAAAAAGAATACAATTTATCAAAGGTTGTAAGATGAAAAATCATCTTTTTTCACAGCATTAAAGAAACGCCTTTTTGAAAAGAAGATATATAGGTATTCATAAAAATAATTAGTAGCTTAAATATTGAAGATTTAGTAGAGAGAGTGGGATTAAATAACCTCCTATAGTCTTCCTTATTTAAGCTGTTTTTTTATAAATAAATTTTTAAACAAAACAGTATGAAAATGCAATCCAGAAAAATGATTGTGATAATAGTTAGTTTATGCATTTGTTTTTCAATTATCACACTCGGACAAGTTCCCGATTTAGGTAAGATTTCAGGCTTTACCATATTCACAGCGAGTGGTGCAATTACAAATACAGGGCTTACCCTATTCAATGGAAATATTGGAACTAATGTGGGTGCATTTACAGGTTTTCCTCCAGGAATTATAAGGGGACGCATTCATATTGCAGATAGCTTGACTACAATGGCATCAACCGATGCAATCAGAGTGTATAGTTACTTTGATGCCCTTACTTGCAATACCGTAATTGGTTCAACACTTGGTTACAATCAGTTTCTTGCTCCAGGCAACTATTGCACGGGTGCTGCCTCTACCTTAAACGGGCTCCTTACTTTAGATGGACAAGGTAATCCTGATGCTCAGTTTGTTATTAAAATTAATGGGGCATTTTCAACAGGCATATCCTCAAAAGTCATCCTGATAAATGGGGCATCTAGTACGAACGTTTATTGGCAGGTAAATGGGGAGTTCGATTTGGGAGATAGTTCTACTTTTACAGGTACTTTAATAGCAAATGGCGCCATTAATCTATTAGATAAATCTGCCTTCACAGGAAGAATGATTTCAGTGGCAGGAGCCATTTCTTTATACAATAATCATGTTAAGACCTTTGGAGATGTTTATTTTAAAACTATAGGTTATTCTGTTACAGACTCATCAAACTGGACTTATAATAGGAATGGAAGTAATGGAAATGACTTCGCAGGAACTATGATTGATGAAAATATTATCTGGCATTTGCAAAATGCTCCTCTCGCTGTAGAAGATAGTATTTGGATATTGGGTAATCATTCGTGGATGCTTTTGGGCGATAGTGTTCATGCTATCAGCTTTACAATCAATAATAATGCAGACTTTATTGGCTTAATTGATACAGTGAATAATTATGCTACACTCATCATTAAATCAGACTCTGTACCAATCTTGCATATTGCTAAACTTACTAGTACCATTAGTTACAGCAAAGTAGGAAATCAATTAATTAGACCGATTATTTATGGCAATCTGATTGTAAATGGAACAGGTGCAAAAACCCTAGTTGATGATACCTTTGTTAATGGGAATATAACTATAGAATAAAACACCGTATTCATCTTAAATCCACAACCCAATAACAATTTTCCTATCAATTTCTTCTACCTAATTTTGCTTTCGTATAACGTACAACTTATAACCTATTACCTACAACTTAATACCAGAAACTTAAGACGTAAAACGTATAACTTACAACGTACAACTTCCTTCATATAAGAATCATATAACAATTGGTTGTAGTTGTGTAACAATTCAGCCTCTCCCCTCCGATTACTTTGCATCATGAAAAAAATTATTCACAAATTAAATTTACATGTAATGAAAAGAAATTTTCTTGTAATTATTGCATTTATGATGGGGTCGTTAATGTCCTCAGGTGCATTTGGTCAGTCGCCTAGTTTAGGGTCTGCTTCCAATTATGCATTATTCACCTCCGTAGGTGCATTTACTAACTCAGGAGCGAGTGTAGTAACAGGAGACTTAGGCACAAATGTCGGTGCATTTACAGGATTTCCGCCTGGGACAGTCATCGGGTCGATTCACGTGGCAGATGCTGCTTCTACTTCAGCAGCTACCGATGTTAGTATTGCCTACAATTATTTAAATTCGTTAACATGCGGAAATGTAATTGGTGTAGGATTGGGTAGCGGTCAGATACTCACTCCAAATGTCTATTGTATTGGTGCCGCTTCTACCTTAAATGGTACTCTAACACTTGATGCACTAGGAAACCCGAATGCAATCTTTGTTATTAAAATTGATGGGGCATTTTCTACAGGAGTAGCTGCAAATGTACTTTTAGTGAATGGAGCTTCGATGTGTAACGTTTATTGGCAAGTAAATGGACAATTTGATTTAGGTTCAAACTCCGTATTTAGAGGGATTCTTATTTCAAATGGTGCAATCAATTTATTAGCTGGTTCAACCCTTTATGGCAAAGCACTTTCAAGTGCAGGTGCTATCACTATGGATGGTAATATTGTCTCTACTTCTACTTCACCAATCGTGGCTGCAATCACAGGAAATACTAATATTTGCGTTGGTAAGACCACAACTTTAAGTAATTCTACTACAGGTGGTGAATGGAACAGTAGTGATATTCTACAATCAACTGTTGATAATAGTGGTGTAGTAACAGGCGTATTACAAGGAGTACCAACCATAAATTATACGGTTACTAATAGTTTAGGATGTATAACTAGAGTTGGTACGCCAATTACGGTGAATAAAAATACATCCCTTGCAACTATTACAGGTGCATCGGGTATATGTATTGGAAGTACTACTACTTTATCTGGAACTCCTGTGGGTGGTACTTGGATTAGTAATGATGGTGCTGTCGCATCGGTTACAAATGCAGGTGTGGTAAGTGGCCTATCTGCGGGGTCAACCCAATTTATTTATACGAATAGGGCTACTACCTGCTCAGCTACAAGTCTGGATATTACTGTTAATGTTGC